>JAHWLC010000027.1 GCA_019347585.1 Actinomycetota bacterium
TTCGGCGTCGGAGATCCCGACGCCGACCTCATGCTGGTGGGCGAGGCGCCGGGGAAGAACGAGGACTTGCAGGGTGAGCCATTCGTCGGGGCAGCCGGGAAGCTGCTCGACGAGCTGATGGCGGGTATCGGCGTCAGCCGGTCGCAGGCCTACATCGCCAATGTCCTCAAGTGCCGCCCCCCGGGCAACCGCGACCCCCTGCCCGATGAGATCGACTGCTGCAAGGGCTATCTCCGGGAGCAGATCCGGCTGATCCGACCCCAGGTGGTGGTGACTCTCGGCAACTTCGCCACCAAGCTCCTGCTTCGCACCGAGACCGGGATCACCCGACTCCGGGGGCAGGTGTTCGACTGGTGGCTGGAAGCCAAGCTGATCCCCACCTTTCATCCCGCTGCCGCCCTCCGTGGGGGTGAGCGGGTGCGCGATCAGATGAAGGAGGACTTCGAGCTGGTTCGGAGTGCGTTGGCCGCCGCCGCGGAGACCCGGGCGGTGCCGTCGGAGCCCGAGCAGACAACTCTGGAGCTGTTCCGGTGATCGAGGTCCGATGCGCCACCGAAACCGATACGAGGAGAGTGGCGGGAAGGCTCTCCGCCACACTCCAGCCCGGCGACGTCGTCGTCCTGGCCGGCCCGCTGGGATCGGGAAAGACGTTGTTCACCCAGGGTCTCGCCGCCGGCCTCGGCGTCGAGGAGCGGGTGGTGTCGCCGTCGTTCGTCCTGGTTCGCCAATACCGGTCCGGGTTCCTGCCAATAGTCCACGCCGACGTCTACCGGCTGGGCTCGCTCCACGAGTTCGCCGACCTCGACGTGTTCGAGCTGGCTTCCGATGGCGTCCTCGTCATCGAGTGGGGGCACGCCGTCGACCCGGCGCTGCCTCCCGATCATCTGCGCATCGACTTCGAGGTCGAGGACGAAGGCGCTCGGGTGCTGAGGCTGACTCCAGGTGGCGCCTGGCGCACCCGTAACCTTGACGCACTGGTATGAAGTTCCTCGCCATCGAGACCGCCACCCCAGGGTCCTCCATCGCCGTGCTCGAGGACCGCACCACGCTGGCCGCCTCCTCCCGCATCGACCCGGTGGGCCATGCCGCCTTCCTGGTGCCGGCCATCGATTTCTGCTTCGACCAGGTGGGCTGGTCACCAGTCGACCTCGATGCGGTGGTGGTCGACATCGGGCCCGGCCTCTACACCGGGATCCGGGTGGGCCTGGCCACGGCGCAGGGCCTGGCCGCGGCGTTCGGGATTCCGCTGATCCCCGCGGTCTCTCTCGACGCCCTCGCCCTCGAGGCTCGCACCGGCCACCGTCTCATCTGGGCGATCGTGGACGTGAGGCGGGGCCAGCTCGCCGTAGCCCGCTATCGGCCCGTCCCCGGGGGGGTGGTCAAGGAAGGGGCCAACGAGCTGTTGGATCCCGAGGAGCTGCGGGCGATGCTGGAGTCGAACACCGACGAGAGCCTGGTGGTCGGGGAGGTGGGAGCGCTTCCCGATGGGTTCTTCCGCGGGATGAGCTCGGTGAAGACGGGGCGGCCCCGATACCCCTATGCGGCGACCCTCGCCGAGATCGGCGCCGGCAAGTACGAGCGTGACGAGTATCCGGCCATCGACGAGATCAGGCCCCTGTATCTGCGAGAGCCCGATGTCACCATCAACTGGGCCAAATTGAGAGCGGAGGGCCCGTGGGCGGAGTGATCACCATCAGACGATTCCTCCCCGGGGATGTGGAGGCCGCAGTTGCCCTGGAGCGCAGCGCCGGATTCGGCACCTGGACGGAGGGGATCTTCCACGATGAGCTGGCAGCAGACGACCGCCTCTACCTGGTGTGCGAGAGTGGCGGCGAGCTGGCGGGTTTTGCCGGGGTGATGGTGGTCGGGGAGGAGGCCCACGTCACCAATCTCCTGATCGCCCCCGAACGCCGCCGTCAGGGGATCGCCACCCGTCTCCTCAAGGGCCTGGTGGAGGCCTCCCTGGAACGGGGAGCCCGTCATCTCACCCTCGAGGTGCGTTCAACCAACCACGCCGCCCGCGCCCTGTATGGCCGCCTCGGCCTGGCCCCGGTCGGGGTGCGCAAGGGCTATTACGGCGACGACGACGCCCTCATCCTCTGGGCCCACGACATCGGCCGATCGGAGTTCATGGAGCGTCTGGGATGAAGCCGACCATCCTCTCCTTCGAGACCAGCTGTGACGAGACCGCGGTCGCAGTGGTCCGCGGCACCGAAGCGCTGGCGAACGTCCTCTCCTCCCAGGTCGATCTGCACGCCCGCTTCGGTGGGGTCGTCCCCGAGGTTGCCGCCCGGGCCCATGTCGAGTCGATCAGGTCGCTCACCCATCGCGCCCTCTCCCAGGCAGGAGTCCATCCAGACGACCTCGACGGCGTCGCCGCCACTGCCGGACCCGGCCTGGTGGGCGCCCTCCTCGTCGGGCACTCCTTCGCCAAGGCCACCGCCTGGGCCCGTCAGCTCCCCTTTGTGGGGATCGATCACATGGAGGGCCACCTGATGGCGCCCCGGATCCAGTTCGAGGAGTTCACCCCGCCCGCTGTCGCCCTGCTCGCCTCCGGGGGGCACTCCCAGATCGTCCACGTCGAGGATTGGGGCGAGTACGAGACGATGGGCCAGACCATCGACGACGCTGCCGGCGAGGCCTTCGACAAGCTGGCCCGGTTCATGGGTCTCGGCTTCCCGGGAGGTCCCGCGATCGATGAGGCCTCCGAGGGTGGCGATCCGGCGGCAGTGGAGTTCCCCCGAGCAGTGCCCGAGCGCCCCTACGACTTCTCCTTCTCCGGTCTGAAGACATCGGTGGTGACCTACATCGGGCAGGCGCGGGAGAGCGGCGACCTGCCCTCACTGGCGGATATGGCCGCCTCGGTTCAGGAGGCCATCGTCGACGTCCTCGTCGACAAGACCTTCAACGCCGTGGACGCCACCGACGCCCCGGTGGTGGCCGGAGGCGGGGGTGTGCTCGCCAACCGGAGGCTTCGGCATCGCTTCGCCGAGGAGGCCGACAAGCGGGGGATCACCCTCGCCCTCCCCGACCCGATCCTCTGCACCGACAACGCCGCCATGATCGGCGTCGCCGGCGCCCACTGGCTCTCCAAAGGCCGTCTCACCGACTGGAAAGAGACCGTGGACCCCTCGCGGACGCTCTGAACCAACTTCCTGATGCATACAGCGCCGTATGCGGCGGTTATTTGCATGGAGAATCCACGAATTACCCGTTTAGCACTCGGGTATAGCGAGTGCTAATGTGACTAGCACTCGATACACGAGAGTGCTAACCGGCATCACCCGCCGGAGCACCAAGGAAACCGAAGGAGGAGCCAACGAATGAAGCTTCAGCCGCTCGGTGACCGGGTGGTGGTCCAGCCCACGGACGAGGCGGAATCCCGCACGCCCTCGGGTCTGGTCATCCCGGACACTGCCAAGGAGAAGCCACAGATCGGGGAAGTCATCGCGGTAGGCCCAGGGGCACGCGACGACGACGGAGATCGCATCCAGATGGATGTCTCGGTGGGGGACCGCGTCCTCTACTCGAAGTTCGCCGGCACCGAGGTCAAGCTCGATTCGGACGAGTACCTCGTCCTCTCCGAGCGCGACATTCTCGCAATCGTCAGCTGAGTCGAATTAGGAGTTGATTACAAAATGGCAGCGAAAGATCTTCGCTTCAGTGAGGAGGCCCGTAAGGGCCTTCAGGCGGGTGTAGACAAGCTCGCCGATACGGTGAAGGTGACGCTCGGCCCCAAGGGCCGCAACGTCGTACTCGAGAAGAAGTGGGGCGCCCCCACCATCACCAACGACGGAGTCACCATCGCCAAGGAGATCGAGCTCGACGATCCCTACGAGAACATGGGAGCCAAGCTCGCCTACGAGGTGGCAAACAAGACCGACAACGTGGCCGGCGACGGCACCACCACGGCGACGGTCCTGGCCCAGGCGATGGTCCGCGAAGGCCTGCGCCAAGTGGCGGCAGGAGCCAACCCGATGGAGCTCAAGAGGGGCATCGAGTCCGCGGTGGACGCCGGGGTGAAGTCGATCGGCGAGCAGGCCCGAGACATCGAGACCAGCGAGGAGATCGCCCACGTGGCCTCGATCTCGGCCAACAACGACACCTCCATCGGCGAGATCATCGCCGAGGCAATGGATCGTGTCGGCAAGGACGGCGTGATCACGGTGGAGGAGGGCCAGACCTTCGGTCTCGAGCTCGAGTTCACCGAGGGCATGCAGTTCGACAAGGGCTACATCTCCCCCTACTTCATCACCGACGCGGACCGCCAGGAGGCGGTGCTCGAGGACCCGTTCATCCTCATCGCCAACCAGAAGATCGGCTCGGTCAACGACCTGGTTCCAGTGTTGGAGAAGGTGATGCAGTCGGGTCGAGCGGTACTCGTGGTCGCCGAGGACGTCGAGGGCGAGGCCCTGGCCACGCTCGTCGTGAACAAGATCCGCGGCACTTTCCAGTCGGTGGCCGTCAAGGCCCCCGGATTCGGGGAGCGGCGCAAGGCCATGCTCCAGGACATCGCCATCCTCACCGGTGGCACCGTGATCTCCGAGGAGGTCGGTCTCAAGCTGGAGAACGTCACCCTTGAGCTGCTGGGCAAGGCCCGCAAGGTGGTCGTCTCCAAGGACAACACCACCGTCATCGACGGTGACGGCGCCCAGGCCGACGTCCAGGCTCGGATCAAGCAGATCGAGCGTGAGATCGAGAACACCGATTCGGACTGGGATCGTGAGAAGCTCCAGGAGCGTCTCGCCAAGCTGTCCGGCGGTGTCGTGGTCATCAAGGCGGGCGCGGCGACCGAGGTGGAGCTCAAGGAGAAGAAGCACCGCATCGAGGATGCCGTCCAGGCCGCACGCGCTGCGGTCGAGGAGGGTGTCGTCCCCGGTGGCGGTGTCGCCCTTCTCCGGGCGCAGGCTGCGGTGGACAAGCTCCGCGGGGGCACCGACGACGAGAAGACCGGCCGCATGATCGTCAAGAAGGCGATGGAAGAGCCCATCCGCCAGATCGTGGTCAACGCCGGCTACGAGGGCGGCGTGGTGGTCGAGCAGGTGCGTAACGCCGGTGGCAGCACCGGCTTCAACGCCCAGACCGGCAAGTACGAGGACCTTCTCGCCGCCGGAGTCATCGACCCGGCCAAGGTCACCCGGTCCACGCTGCAGAACGCTGCATCCATCGCGGCCCTGCTGCTGACGACCGAGGCCCTAGTCGCCGAGCAGCCGGAGGACACTCCGGCCATGGCCGGCGGCGGCGGCCACGGCGGCCACGACATGGACTTCTAGAGTCCGAGGCAATTCGCGTACCTAATGCAGGAGCCGCCGGATATGGCGGCTCCTGCATTTAGAAGGAGTCGCAGAGCGCCTTCCGCACCGTCGCAACCACGTATTTCGGCTGCTGCGTGATGTGCTCCCAGGTGAAGGTCAGCAGCTGCCAGCCAGCCACTTGGGCCAGGTTCATGCGTTCTCGGTCCCTGATGAAAGACTCCGGCGCCGAGTGCCAGCGTTTCCCATCTAGCTCGATCACCACGCTCTTGTCGACGTACGCAAAGTCGACTCTCCCGTCGAAGCTTCTCAGCCACGGAGCGCGAAACTGGCTCACAGGATCAGGAAGCCCCGCCTTGCGAATGAGCCCGAGGAAGCGAATCTCCAGTTCGCTCTCCGGCGTGGAGGTGCCGGCCAGCCCGCTCAGCACAACCCGCAGGTTTCTCACCCCTGGTTTGCCTCTCCGGGCGAGACGGTGGAACAGGTCGATGAGGCGCTCCAGATCGAGGATGCCGTCGGCGACGGCGAAGGAGATGATTCTCTCCAATTGCGATCTCGGCACAACGGCAGCGAGGTCGATGATGGTGCGGGCCGGCGTGGTGACAGCCAATTCCTCGACAACCATCAGTTGATCTGGTGTGAGATCAGTGGACTGGTGGACCTGAGCGCCCACGAACCTATTGCTTCTCCGCACGGGCACGCTGACCACGACCCTTCCTCTCCTGACACCTCGCATCTCGTGGAGCTGTGCTGCTGCTTCGTGCGATGCCACAGCACCGAGCTTGTGGATTGCAGCTGCCAGCGTCCCGAACCAGCGGTCACGAACCCAAGGGAGCACGTAGACGCCCGATGCGGCTCGCTCCATCCAACCTGCATCGACGCGGCGTCGCAGCGTGGTCTCTGTCATGCCCAGCGCCAGGGCTTCCGCCCGCGTTATCGCGCCGCCGTTCTCGCTCGCACGGCGCACCACTGCCTCATCGGCTCTCCCCACTCCCTCATCATGGCGGGAGCTCAAGCCCGCGGGAAGGGCTCTGCTTTCTCGATGCACCAGCCGCCACATCCGGCGGCTTATGCATTAGGTATCAGAAATCACCTCGGCCAGGTCGTCGAGACGGGGCAGGACGACCTCGGGGCCGGCGGGAGGGAGGGTGAAGACGGCTCGATTGACTCCCGCCGTCTCCAGGGATTCGATCAGGTCGGGTTTGGCGGCGTAGGCGGTCACGTCGAACGCCTCGGCGTCGCGGCCGGCATCTGTCAGCGCCGTCTTCAGCCGGACGATATCGCCGGTGATGTCGTGCCGTGTGGCCAAGGGGATCCACCCGTCGCAGAACTCGACGATGTCGGCCAACGTCCTCGGACCCGCCGCCGCACCCATCAGGATCGGAGGGTGGGGATCCTGGATCGGCTTGGGCCACGCCCAGGACGGCTCCAACGAAAGACTCTGTCCCTCGAACGACGCCTCCTCCTCGGTCCACAGCGCCTTCATCATCAGCATCTTCTCGCGGAGCAGCTCCCTGCGGTCGGCATAGGGAGTGCCGTGCTGGGCCATCTCCTCCTTGTTCCACCCGTACCCGATCCCGAAGATCACCCTGCCTCCGGAGAGGTGGTCGAGGGATGCCACCTCTTTGGCGGCCCAGATCGGATCGCGTTGAGCGACCAATGTGATCCCGGTGCCCAATTTGAGATCGGTGGTGACCGCCCCGGCGTAGGCCAGCGAGGCGAACTGGTCGGCGGTTCGCCAGTACTGCTCGGGAAGCGGCGGCGCATCCTTCTGCCCGCCCCACGGCGTCTTCCTCGAGGTAGGGATGTGAGAGTGCTCGGGGAACCACAACGATTCGAAACCCCGGTCCTCGACCTCGCGGGCCAGGTGATCGGGGCGAATTGCCGTATCGGTGGGAAACATGAAGACTCCGAAGTCCATATGGGCCACGCTATCGAATGAGCGCCAAGGAGCGGATCCTCGCCGAGATCCGCGCGACCGGCCCGATCCCGTTCGAGCGATTCATGGAGCTCGCCCTGTACGACCGGTCGGGATTCTTCGGCGGCGATCATCTCCGCTCGGAGAAGGGCGGTGACTTCCTCACCTCGCCCGAAGTGAGCTCACTCTTCGGGAAGACTCTCGCCGCCTTCGTCGAACGAGAGATGGAGCGGATTGGCGAGCCCTTCCAGCTGCTCGAGGTGGGTGCGGGCTCGGGCTCGCTGCTCACTCCGCTGCTCGAAACGGTGGATGTGGACGCGTGGGCGATCGAGATCTCACCTGCCGCCCGCTCCAAGCTGACCGGGCTGCTTCCTGGAGATCGCATCCTCTCCGAGCTCCCGGAGCAGGTCCGAGGGGTGATCCTGGCCAACGAGCTTCTGGACAATCTGCCGATGGCCATGGCCCAGCTCATCGGTGGGGGCTGGCGTGAACGCTGGGTCGGTGCCGAGGAGGGCACGCTCCACTTCGTGGACGCAGATCCCCGACCCGAAATTCTCGAGTGGCTCGAGGGCTACGGCGGCCAGGTCCCCGAGGGCGGCTGGGTCGAGGTCCAGCTGGCAGCGCACACTTGGCTCAACGATGCGCTGTCCACACTGGACGCCGGTTCGATCGTGATCATCGACTACGGCGACACCGCCGAGAACCTGGTCCCGAGACGAAGCGACGGCACGTTGCGCACCTACCGCGCCCATCATCTCGGTCCCCACCCCCTGGACGAGCCGGGTGCCACCGACATCACGGCCGACGTCAACTTCTCGGCCCTGATCGCCACCGCCGAAGCGGCCGGTGCCTCAGTGGAGCTGCATCGTCAAGACGACTTCCTCGCCGAGCTCGGTCTCCGGGACCGGCTCTCACAGCTCCGGCACGCTGAGCTGGAGGCGGCGCAATCCGGCGACGAGATGGAGAGGCTCCGTCTTCGCAGCCTGAAGATCGAGGCGGAGACCTTGCTGCACCCGCGAGGACTGGGCGACTTTCGAGTTCTGGTAGCGCGCGTCTGATCTCTGAGCGGGCCGGCAACCACCCATGCTGCATCTATCGGGAGCGAGTTTGCCTCGGGTGCAGGATGGGAACTCTCTGAGCCGTTGATGCGTCCCAAATACATGAAGTTTGCTTTGATACTGATGGTCGCATTGCTGGCTGCCTGCGGTGAGGCGGGTGATGTCGTGCAGACGACGGGGCCCAACGAGACGACAATCACGGAGACGACGGAGGACGATACCGACCCCGAACACGAAGCCGAGTTCGCGCCAGTCATCGAACCAGCACGTGCCGACCTGGCGACCCGTCTCGGTGTGGAGGAATCCTCGATAGAGGTGGCCACGGCCGAAGCGGTCACCTGGTCCGATGGCAGCCTGGGCTGTCCTCAACCGGGAATGTTCTACACCCAAGCGCTGGTCGAGGGGAGCCGGGTGGTGCTCCGCCACGACGATCGCTTCTACGACTACCACGCCGGTGCCGACGACGAGCCTTTCCTCTGCGAGTCCGACGCCGAGGACGGGGGTCACGACTCGGTTCCCCCCGTCGAAGGAACGGCTTCGATGTGACGACGGCCGGGCGGTCGGCCCGGCCGTCGTCCTCGTCTTTGCCGGAATCGGCTAGGGCTTCGCCTCCCGATCGATCCTGACGTGCCAGGGGGCGAGCAGCGTCTCGCCGTCACAGCTCAACACGATATCGCCCGAGTAGTCGCCGCTCGGCGTCGTGTCCGACCTGCCCCCGTCGAGAGTCACCGTCACCGTGTCGCCGGAAAGCGTCGCGGTGACGATCTCCGTGGTCACGGTGCCGTCGACGTGGGTCACGCTCACATCGGAGCAGCTCCCCCCACTGATCCCGATTTGCATCGTGTCGCTGACCGCCTTGTTTCCCGTCCACAGCCCGAAGCTGACGTTGACCGGGTCCAGAGTCGCCGGAGAGTCGATGGCGTCTGGCAGCCAGGCGATGCCGCCCCCGCGGGCCAGGAGCTCGATGCCGAGGCCGTCGTGGATGAAGCGATCACGGTTCGCCGTGTTCACCAGAGCCGACTTGACGTCGATCGGATCCCGGGTGCCGTCGTCGTGCAACAGCAGCGCCGCCGCCCCCGCGATGTGCGGCGACGACATCGAAGTCCCCTGGAAGAAGGAGAACAACCCGTCGAACACCGACGAGTACACATTCACCCCGGGGGCGGTGATGTCGGGCTTGATGATGTAGGTGAAGG
>JAHWLC010000028.1:0-6676 GCA_019347585.1 Actinomycetota bacterium
CATGCCCGGGGAGCATTCGATGAGGTCCGGCTCCCAGGCCCGCAGAGACGAACGGTAATGGGAGAGATGGCGGGAATGGACGATGGCCCCCGCCGCCCGCGACCGATCGACGATCCCACCTAGGTCATCGGCGGTGAGCCCCGGGTTGAGCATCACGACCACCCCCCCGATGCGGAGGATGCCGAAGATCGCCGCGGCGAACTGAGGGCCGTCGGGGAGGACGACGAGCACCCGGTCGCCCTTGCCCACTCCCCGGTCCCTGAGGAGTCGGGCATAGCCGGAGGCCATGGCGTCGACCTCCCGAAAGGTGAGGAGATCGTCACGGTGGCGGATGGCCACCCGGTCCCCTCTCCCCTCGTCGATGCGATCCCTCAGGAAGAAGCGGTAGGCATTGAGCGTCTCGGGCCAGGACACCACGGCGTGCGAACCTAGCGCGGCCATCGACTTCGGTCGGGAGCGCTCCGTGGCCTGGTGCGGGCACTAGCGTCGCCCCCGGATGACCGAGCAGGACCTCTATTACGCCGACTACCTGCAACTCGAGCGGCTGCTCGACGCCCAGCACCTGAAGAGTGCCGAGGAGGGCGCCCCCGCCCACGACGAGATGCTCTTCATCGTCGTCCACCAGGCCTACGAGCTGTGGTTCAAGCAGATCATCTGGGAGATCGAGAGTGTCATGTCGATCTTCGCCCAGGACACCGTGGACGAGGCGGACATGGGCACCGTGGTCGCCCGGCTGCGCAGAGTCACCTCGATACAGAGCCTGCTCGTCCAGATGATCGCGGTGCTGGAGACGATGACCCCGCTCGACTTCCTCGAGTTCAGAGATCACCTCTTCCCCGCCTCGGGGTTCCAATCGGCGCAGTTCCGCGTCGTTGAGAACCTGCTGGGCCTGCGTCGCCAGGATCGGCTCCTCCTCTCCGGAGCCCCCTATACCTCCCGGCTCAGCGAGGAGGACCGGCGCCGGGTGGAGAAGGTCGAGGAGCTCCCCTCGCTGTTCGACTACGTGGAGAGGTGGCTGGAGCGGACCCCCTTCCTCTATCACGGCGATTTCCACTTCTGGGAGGCCTATCAGGAGGCGGTGCAGCGCCGGATCCTCGCCGACCGGGAGGTGGTGGCCACCAACCCCAACCTCACCGAGGAGGAGAAGGAGATGCAGCTGGAGGAGTTCGAGCAGACCCTGGAGCAGTTCGAGGCCATCTTCGACCCCGACAAACACGAGATCGAGCGGGCCGCGGGGAGGCTCCGGCTCAGCCATCGGGCGTTCCAGGCGGCGGTCTTCATCACCCTCTACCGGGACCAGCCCGCTCTCCAGGAGCCCTACCGCCTGCTCGAGCTGCTGATGGACATCGACGAGGGATTCACCACCTGGCGCTACCGGCATGCCCAGATGGTGACGAGGATGATCGGGCGCCGTGTGGGCACGGGGGGATCGGCGGGAGCCAAGTACCTGGAGAAGGGTGCGGAGCGGAGCCGGGTGTTCGCCGACCTCTTCGCACTGTCCACCTTCCTCGTGCCCCGGGAGGACCGGCCGCAGCTGCCCGAGAGCATCGTCGAGTCCATGCACTTTCGCTACGAGGCATGAACCTCAAGCCTCACTTCTCCCGCTTCCTCGAATCCGACCCGGAGCGTCTCCACTTCGCCGCCCATTCCCACCACCCCTGGCCCGACGTCAGCTACCAAGCCCACCAGCGGGCGTGGGAGGACGCCGCCCGGCTCATGGACGACAAGTGGGAGCACGTCTTCGGGGTGGTGGTCCCTTCAGCCCGCCGCCTGGTAGCGGGGGTGCTCGGTTTGTCCGACCCCGAGACGCTGGTGTTCGCTCCCAACACCCACGAACTGGTGGTGAGGGTGTTCTCCTGCATCGAGCCGCCGGTGCGGGTGCTCACCACCGACTCGGAGTTCCATTCCTTCAACCGCCAGCTCCGGCGTTGGGAGGAGGCCGGCCTCGCCATCGCCGACCGGGTGCCCGTCGCCCCCTACGAGAGCTTCTCCGATCGGTTCACCCAGCATTCGCGGGCCGGGGTGCACGACCTGATCTACCTGAGCGAGGTCTTCTACGACTCCGCGATGGTGGTCACCGAGCTCGACCGCATCGTCTCCTCGATCTCCGAGGAGCGGGCTTTCGTGGTCGTCGACGGATACCACGCCTTCATGGCGCGCCCGGTGGACCTGGGTGCGATCCAGGACCGGGCGTTCTATGTCGCCGGCGGGTACAAGTACGCCATGGCCGGCGAAGGTGCCTGCTTTCTCCACTGCCCGCCGGGGTACGGGATGCGCCCCGTCGACACCGGGTGGTACGCCGGTTTCGGGGAGCTGGAGACCGGGGTCAGCCAGCAGGTGCGCTACGCCAAGGGCGGGGCTCGCTTCTACGGCGCGACCTTCGACCCCTCCGGGGTCTACCGCCTCGAGTCGGTGCTGGGTTGGCTCCAGGACGAGGGGATCACCCCGGTCGACATCTCGCGCCACGCCAGGAGTCTCATGGATCGGCTGGTGGCCTCGGAGGCCCTGCCCGGGAAACGGGTGGTCCCCGCCGACGCAGTAACGGGCAACTTTCTCACCGTGGAGCTCGACGAGGCGGAGCGGGTGTATCGGGCCCTCCACGACCGAAGGGTGATCACCGACCATCGAGGCAACCGGCTCCGGATCGGCTTCGGGATATATCAGGACGAGGAAGACGTAGATCGCCTCGCCGGAATCCTCGAAGCGTTGCGGGCGGCGGCATGACCGCCACCCCCACCCTGAGAGTGGCCCCCCTGGCCGATTTGCGACGTCACGAGGAGGTCGACCCGCTGCGGGTGCGGCGCCTCGAGGAGCGGATCCGGGCCGACGGGATCCAGGTCAACCCCATGGTGTGCGTCGAGGCCGACGGCATGCTGGTGGTGCTGGACGGGGCCACCCGCACCGAGGCGCTGCGGGGACTCGGCCTGGAGCATGCGGTGGTCCAGGTGGTCGATCCCGAGGACGTCGATCTGGGGACTTGGCACCACGTGGTACGCCAATGCTCCCCCACCGAGTTGCTCGATCGCATCGAGGAGAGACCGAAGCTGACCCTGGAGGGCGACCGGGGAGCGCCCCGGGTTCGTCTCGTCTCCGGAGAGGTTCGCTCGGTGGCCGGGGAGGGGATGACCCGCAACGCCGCGCTCTCGTCCCTGGTGGGCGCCTACATCGGCCGCTGGCCGGTGACCCGTGTCACCGACGCCGACGCCGCCGTCGCCGGCTCGGTATTCGACGACTGGGCGGCGGTGGTCGAGTTCCCCACTCTCGACGTCGCCGACGTGAGGACCGCAGCGGTGGGCGAAGACCTCCTCCCCGCCGGGATGACCAGGTTTCTCATCCCGGGGCGGGCGCTGCGGCTCAACTTCGACCTCTCCATCCTGGAGGAGGAAGGCACCACCGCCGAGAAGCAGCGACGCCTCGACGAGCTCATCGAGCAGCGCTCGCGCCAGGGGCGGGTCCGGCGCTACGAAGAGACCGTCTTCATCTACGACGACTGAAAGGCAGGACCATGTTCATCGACACCGTGCCCGAGGATCAAGCCACGGGGGCAGTGGCCGAGATGTATCAGCAAGATCGGGAGGGATGGGGATTCTTGCCCTCTTTCACCCAGGCTTTCTCACATCGTCCAGACGTGTTCGGGACATGGCGCCAGTTGATCTCTTCGATCGCAGGGCAGATGGATCGACGGAGATTCGAACTGGCCACCCTGGCCGCGGCGCGCGCCCTGCGCTCGGACTGCTGCAGCGTCGCCCACGGCAAGTTCCTGACTCGGTTCTACGACGAGGACACGGTGAGGCAGATCGCGATCGATCCGCATCAGGCGGGGCTCGAGGCCGTCGATGTCGCTCTCATGTCATTCGCCGAGAAGGTGGCCCGGGCGCCGGCATCGGTCACCGGCCGGGACATCGAGACGTTGAAGGAACTCGGGCTATCCGACCGGGACATCTTCGACGTAGTGCTCGCGGTGGGGGCCAGGTGCTTCTTCGCAACCGTCATAGAGGCCGTCGGCGTTACCCCGGAAGCAGACCTGGCGGACACCCTCGACCCCGATCTGCTCGGAGTCTTGCTGGTGGGGAGGAGCGCCGCCTCCTAGGGGACCACCGCCACGCACACCAGCTCGACCAGGGCCCCGGGATCCATCAGCTCTTCGATCCCGATGAGGGCCATCGGCGGGTAGTGCCTGCCGAACACCGACCGGTAGGCGGTCCCGATCGGGCCGAGGCTCTCCCGGTAGCCGCCCATGTCGGTGGTGTAGATGGTCATGGAGACCACGTCGGAGGGCTCGCCCCCCGCCTCGGCGACCACGCGGGCCACGGTGCGACAGGCGGCCGCGAACTGCTCTGAGAGCGCCTCGTCGATGGACCCATCCGGGTGGTGCCCGGTGATCCCGGCGAGATGGAGCAGCCTCCCCTCCTCGGGAAGCGCCCCGTAGGAGAACCCGCGGGCGGGGGCCAGATCCTCGGGATCGAACAGCCGGTGCCTGCTCATCTCCCCTTCCATCGCGGCGGCCGCTTCGCGGTGAACGCCTCGTAGAACTCGGCGTGGTCCTCGGTGGTCATGAGGAGGGCCTGGGTGAACGCTTCGAGCTCGATAGCCGATCCCAGATCCATGTCGAGCTCCCGGCTCAGCAGGGTCTTGGTCACTCCGTAGGCCATGGCGGGACCCGCGGCGAGGCGTCGCGCCAGCTCCGACGTGGCGTCGGCGAGCTCGTCGTCGGCTACGACCCGGTTGGCGAGACCCATGCCCAGAGCCTCGGCGGACTCCACCTTCTCCCCGAGGAGCAGCAGCTCCGACGCCCTTCCCAGCCCGACCACGCGGGGGAGCAGATAGGCCGAGCCCATGTCGGCCCCGGCCAGCCCGACCCTGGTGAAGAGGAAGTGAAACGACGCCGACTCCGCCAGCAGCCGGAGGTCTGCGGCGAGGGCAATCACCGACCCGGCTCCGGCGGCGACTCCGTTGACCGCGGCGATGACGGGCATGGGGAGCCTCCGCATCTTCTCCACGACCGCGCCTGTCATCCGGGTGAACTCGAGGAGGGCCTTGGTGCTCGTCTCCCGAAGCCGGCCGATGATCTCGTCGACGTCGCCGCCGGAGCAGAACCCCCGCCCCTTCCCGGTGATGACCACGACGGAGACATCGTCTCGATGCTCCACCTCGGCGAGAAAATCTCGCAGGTCCGCGTAGACGTCGAAGGTCAGTGCGTTGAGCTTCTCGGGCCGATCGAAGGTGACGGTGGCCACCCCCTCGTCCATCGAGAGGTCGAAATGGTCCCAGCTCCCGGTGAAGCCGGCCGAGGCGCGGAAAGGGCTCACCTGCCGGAGGGTAACCCCGCCCACTAGACCTTCTCGGGCAACCTCTCGGGGCGGGGGGCGATGAGGAGGCTGAAGATGGCGTGGAGCAGAGCCAATCCCAGGATGGGGCTGAACACGCGCTTCAACAGCGGGCTCTGCGCCAGCAGCCCGGCGATGAAGCCGACCGAGCCGATCACCAGGCCGTAGTACATCACCGATGCCGAGATCGGGGACACCCCCGACGCGGCGATCATCATCGCCAGGATCAGGCTGGTGGCCACCAACAGGAAGTTGGTGTGGTCGAGGGCCACCCGGACATGGGCGAACTCGGCGAGGTCGGCCCCGCTCACCGACTGCTGCACCACCCAGGCGGTGAGCACCACCACCGGGACCAGGCCCAGCACCGCGGTGCGGACGAAACGCCCCGGGCCCGCACTCCACTGAGATGGCCCGAGATGGCGGCGGAGACGCCACAACACCACCCCGATGGCGACGGCCTGCAGGGGCACGTTGAGCATGAGAAGAGGCTCTATCGCCAGGAGGACCCCGAGCGTGGCCGACGACCCGGCGAGGAACATCGAAACCATCTGGAGGGCTGCGAGACGGTCGCCGCCCAGCAACGGGGCATCGTCCCCGCGGAGCAGCCACTCGGCCAGGGCCAGGGCCGCCAGCACGATGAAGCCGAAGACCATCGCCGCCGGGTGGGCGCCGGCCAGGCCTTCGGTGCTCTCGGGCGCCACGATCTCGACGTCGGCGAGTTGGAGGCCGAGCGCCACCCCGAGGAGCGCCCCGATCACGAGGAAGATGAGGGCGAGCACCATGCCGAACTGGGGCACGGTCCACACCCGGCCCCTCTTGGCCCGCAACACCCATACCGTCATCCAGGCCATGGCGATCAGGGCCAGGCTGCCTCCGATGGGGCGCTGGATGGTGGTCGGGCTGGTCAGGTCGACCGACCAGAAGGCGAGCACATAGGCGGCGAGAGCGAAGATGGAGAAGGAGGAGAGCCCCTCTGCTCCCTCCTCCTCGCCGAACATCCAGATCGCCCCGCCAAACACCGCCAGGGTGATCCAGCCCAGGGTCCCGGCGTGCACGTGGGTGAGCAGCGCTCCCCGGGGAGGGTCCCAGATGTCGAGCCCGTTGAGGATCCCGATGACCACGGTGGTGACGAAGATGACCAGAGCGGCTCGGAACAGGTTGCGAACCCCGGCCGGCATGACGCCCACGGATGACCCCCTTTCCTCGCTGGGAGAGCTCGCTTTCTAACAGGCGGCTCGCGGGATTGCGGGCGCAGCGGTAGGTTCGCGGCGATGAGCGGCGTGGACCTGACAGCCGAGGCGGAGCGTCTCGGCACGGCCCTTCTCCCGGTGGCCGAGACCGGCACCCCT
>JAHWLC010000028.1:6774-9057 GCA_019347585.1 Actinomycetota bacterium
TTTCTAACAGGCGGCTCGCGGGATTGCGGGCGCAGCGGTAGGTTCGCGGCGATGAGCGGCGTGGACCTGACAGCCGAGGCGGAGCGTCTCGGCACGGCCCTTCTCCCGGTGGCCGAGACCGGCACCCCGGGGAGGGTCAACCGCGAGCTCGTGTCGGCCCTCGCCGCCGCCGGACTCTTCGACCGGATCTTCGCAGACGGCGGAGTCACCGCCACCGAGCTTTGCCGGATCAGACAGGGCCTCGCCCGCGTCTGCACCGAGGCGGAGACCGCCCTCGCCGTTCAGGGCCTCGGCGGGGCCCCGATCCAGCTGTTCGCGAGCCCGGCGGTCAAAGAGCGCTGGATGCCGCCTATCCGCTCCGGGGAGGCGGTTGCCGCCTTCGCCCTCACCGAGCCAGGAGCGGGCTCGGACGCCGCCGCCCTGGCGCTGCGCGCCGAGGAGGACGGTGACGGCTATCGCCTCCACGGGGAGAAGGCCTACATCTCCAACGCCCCCGAGGCGGATGTAGCCGTGGTCTTCGCACGAACCACCGAGGACGCCGGGGCACGAGGGGTCACCGCTTTCGCCGTGGACATGGGCGGCGAGGGGATCTCGGGCGAGCCGATACCGATGGTCTCCCCGCACCCTCTGGGCCGCTGGAGCTTCGACGGCGCCCTGGTCCCCGCAGAGTCGATCCTGGGAGAGCCCGACCATGGCTTCACGGTGGCCATGCGGACCCTCGATCTATACCGTCCCAGCGTGGGCGCCTTCGCACTGGGGATGGCTGAGGCGGGGCTGAGGATCGCGGTGGAGCACGCCCGGAGCCGGGAGGCTTTCGGGGCTCCGATCGCCGAGTACCAGGGGGTGGCCCATCAACTCGCCGACGCCAGGGTCGCCATCGAGGCGGCTACCCATCTCGTCTACTCGGCGGCGGCGGCTTACGACTCCGGCGATGAGGAGACGCTCACCGGGAAGGCGGCGATGGCCAAGCTCCACGCCACCGAGGTGGCCCAGCGGGTGGTCGACATGGCCATCCAGGTGCTGGGGGCGAGGGGTTTGGAGGCCGATTCCACACTGGCCCATCTCTACACCGAGGTGCGGGCGCCGAGGATCTACGAGGGGACCTCGGAGATCCAGCGCAACATCATCGCCCGCGAGCTGTTGCGGGGCCGCATCTGATTACCGAACCCAGGGTTCTAGACCCCGTATAACGACGTCTACAACCCTGGGTTCGCCATTCGCGATCAGGCGGAGACCGCCCGGGTGCGCACCATGACGCACTGCTCGACGACGTAGTCGAAGCCTCCCGCCTCGAGCGCGTCGACCAGCTCGGGAGAGGAGGCGCCCGGCTGGACCCATATCCGCTCGATCCCGGCTTCGGCGGCGTGCTTCAGCACCTCGAGCCCGCGCTTGGCCGGCACGACGAGCACGACCATGGTCGGCTTCTCCGGCAGCTCGGAGACAGAGGGCCAGGTCGGGTCGCCGTCGACCGTGTCCCGATAGGGGTTGACGGCGAACACCTTGAATCCCTTCCCTTTCAGGTCCCGGTAGATGATCCCCCCGTACTTGCCGGGCCGGTCGGTTGCTCCCACTATCGCATAGGAGGTATCGGGCTCGTTCGCCAGTGAATAGAGATCGCTCATGCTCAGGTCAACGCCATACCCGAGTCCCGAGATTCCTAAGCGAGCCGTTCCTTGACCGCGCCCGGCACCTCCACCGGCCGGAAGTGCTCGGGATCGACGAAGACATACACCCCTTTGCCCTCCGCCACGACCGCGCCGTCCGAGACGCGACGGGAGGTGAAGGCGACGGTCATCGAGGTGTTGCCGAATCGCTCCACTTCGAGAGCCGTCTCCAGTTCGTCACCTAGACGGGCCGCCGCCTTGAAGTCGATCTCGAGCCGGGCCGTGACCAGATCGGTGCCGATCCCGCCCAGCTCGGCTCCCCCGAATCCGTGCTCCTCGAACCAGTCGGTGGCGGCATCGTCCCAGTAGCGGGCGTAGTTGCCGTTGAAGACGATCCCCTGCGGGTCGCAGTCGGAGTACCTGATCTTCTGCTTGGTGGGCATATCGGCACGGTACCGCTGGCACTAGCGTCCCCCGAGGTGGAACGATTGATCATCGACGGCGGGCCACTCACCCCCTCCCAGGTGGCCCTGGTGGCGCTGGGGAGCATGCGGGCGGTTCCCGCGGACGACCTCGAGGAGCGGCTCCGGCCGGCTCGGGAGTTGGTGGAGCGGTCCGTGGAGTCGGGCGAGGTCATCTACGGCATCACCACCGGGTTCGGCGCCCTGGCCAGCACCCA
>JAHWLC010000029.1 GCA_019347585.1 Actinomycetota bacterium
TTCCCCGTAGCCGTGTGGTCGTGGAACGCGGCCGTGGCCGCGGTGTGCGGGGACAGCGTGGTGTGGAAGCCTTCGGAGCGGACACCCCTGACCGCGGTGGCGGTCACCGGGATCGCCCAGGAGGTGATGGCGGGCAGCGGCTACGAGGGAGTGTTCAACCTGGCGGTCGGGGACGGCGCCACCGTGGGCAAGGCGATGACCTCGGATCCCCGTCTCCCCCTGATCTCGGCCACCGGCTCGTGCCGCATGGGTCGCATCGTCGGCCCCGCAGTGGCTCAACGAATGGGCCGCGCCATCCTGGAGCTGGGAGGCAACAACGCGGTGATCGTGATGGACGATGCCGATCTCGACCTGGCGGTGCGAGCCAGCCTCTTCTCCGCGGTGGGAACCGCGGGGCAGCGATGCACCACCTTGCGCCGGCTCCTCGTCCACCGCGCCGTCGCCGACAAGATGGTGAGCCGTCTCGCCGAGGCCTATTCGCAGGTGACGATCGGAGACCCTCTCGACGACGGCACCCTCATGGGCCCCGTGGTCTCCGAGGAAGCCATCGAGCAGATGATGAACGCTCTGGACATCGCCCGCGAGCAGGGGGGCCGGGTGGTCACCGGCGGCGGGCGCATCGACCGCCCCGGTTACTTCGTCGAGCCCACCATCGTGCTGGTCCCCAAGGGTGCCTCGGTCACCCAAGAGGAGACATTCGCGCCCATCCTGTGGGTCATGGAGTTCGACACCCTGGAAGAGGCCATCGCCATCCAGAACGGGGTCACCCAGGGCCTGTCCTCGGCGATCTTCACGGAGTCGGTCAAGAACGCGGAGCGCTTCCTCAGCGCGGCGGGATCGGACTGCGGCATAGCCAACGTCAACATCGGGACGTCCGGGGCCGAGATCGGTGGTGCCTTCGGCGGCGAGAAGGAGACGGGTGGCGGCCGGGAGGCCGGCTCGGACGCCTGGAAGGCCTACATGAGACGCCAGACCACCACCATCAACTGGGGAGGCGACCTCCCATTGGCCCAGGGCATCGAGTTCGGGTAGCGCCCGCCGATTTGGACGCCGCCGCCTGGGATCAGCGTTATCGGGAGACGGACCGGCTCTGGTCGCAGGGCCCCAACCTGTTCGTGGCCGACCGCCTATCGGTGGCCGCGCCCGGTGTCGGTCTCGATCTGGCGTCGGGTGAGGGAAGGAACGCCGTCTGGCTGGCCGGCCAGGGCTGGAAGATGACAGCGGTCGACTTCTCCGAGGTGGCTGTGGAGCGGGGTCGCCAGGCTTCCGAGGATGTCGAGTTCGTGGTCGCCGACGTGCTCGAGTGGGAGGCGGAGCGCAACTTCGACCTGGCGCTCATCGCCTATCTCCATTTGGAGGAGGCGGCCCTGCGCGAAGTCGTGGAAAGGGCCGCCGGCTGGCTCGAGCCCTACGGCGAGCTGTTCATGATCGGGCACGACCGCTCCAACCTCGAGCTGGGACACGGCGGGCCGCAGTCGCCGGAGATCCTCTGGGACGTGCCCACCATCTCGGGATGGCTGGGCGATCTCAGGCTCGTCGAGTCCGTGGTCGTGCGGCGGCCGGTGCAGACGGAGGAGGGAGTGGTTTACGCCCGGGACGCCCTGGTGAGGGCGCGCCGCTAGATACGCTGGAGCGCCTCGTCGAGGGCGGCGATCAGATCGTCCACGTCCTCGAGGCCCACGGAGAGCCTGACCAGGCCGTCGGTGATCCCCGCCTTCAGCCTCTCCTCGGCCGGCACCGAGGCGTGGGTCATGGTGACGGGATGGGTGATCAGCGACTCCACCGCTCCCAGGTTCTCGGCGAGGCTCCACAGCTCGACTGCGTCCATGAGCTTCTTCCCCGATTCGATCCCGCCGCTCAGCTCGAAGCCGACCATCGCCCCGAAGCCGCTGGCCTGTCGCTTCGACAGCTCGTGGGCGGGATGGCTGGGGAGCCCCGGATAGCTGACGTAGTCGACCTTCTCGTGGCCCGCGAGGTACTCGGCGATGGCGATGGCGCTGGCCGACTGTCGGTCCATCCGCTCGCTCAGGGTCTTCACCCCCTGGAGGGTGAGCCAGGCCACCATCGGCGACATGACCAGACCCGCCGAGATGCGGGCGAAGGCAATTCGCTCCTGGAGGTCCTCGTCGTTGACCACGACCGCCCCTCCCAGGGTGGCGTTGTGACCGTCGAGGTACTTGGTGGTGGAGTGGATCACGATGTCGGCCCCCAGCTCGAACGGGCGCTGGTAGTAGGGGGTGAGGAAGGTGTTGTCGGTGACGTGGAGGGCGCCCCTGGCGTGGGTGATCTCCGACACCGCGGCGAGATCCGTCACCTTGAGCGTCGGATTGGCGGGTGACTCGGTGAACACCAGCCGTGTCTCGTCGGTGATCGCCCCGGCGAACGCGCCGAGGTCGGTGGCGTCGGCAAAGGTGACCTCGACGCCGAACTTGGAGAGGAACTGGTCGGCGAACCGATAGGTTCCCCCATAGACGACGTCGGCGATCACCACGCGATCTCCTGCTTGGAGGAGGCCGAGGAACACGGCCACCGTGGCTGCCATCCCCGAGGAGTAGGCGGTGGCATCGACCCCTTCTTCGAGGGCGGCCAGCTTGACCTCGAGCGCCCGCACCGTGGGATTGCCGCCCCGGGAGTAGGAGTAGCCCTTCCCCATGTATTCGTCCACCGAGTCCTGGACGAAGGTGGTGGATTGGTGGATGGGGGTGAGGATCGCCCCGGTCACCGGGTCAGGCTCGACCCCCGCGTGCACCTGTTTGGTCCGGAAACCCATGTGGTGATTGTAAGTATGAGCAGCCGTGGTCGAGGCTGCTCTCTCTGCCCGGCCCGGCTGACTCATCCGAAGCGGTAGCCCACCGAGCGGACGGTGCTGATCCACGAGGAGCGCTCCTCGCCGAGCTTGGCACGGAGCCGGCGGACGTGGACGTCGACGGTGCGGGCGCCGCCGTAGTAGTCGTACCCCCACACTCGGGAGAGGAGCTGCTCTCTCGACCAGACCCGCACCGGGTTCTCCACCAAAAACCTGAGGAGCTCGTACTCCATGTAGGTGAGGTCGACCGGCTTGCCCGCCAGGGTGGCCTGATAGTTGAGCGGGTTGAGCTCGAGATCCTTGAAGCGCAGTATCTCCTCGCCGGTGACGGGGCGGACCAGCCGGCCGATACGGAGCCGCAGCTCGGCCGGGTGGACCGGGGAGACCATGAAGTCGGTGACCCCGCCAACCCCTTCCATGAGCACCACCTGGTCGGGCCGAGCCACCACCAGGACCGGGAGCCCAACCTGCTCACCTATCCGGGCCACCTCGCGGAGCCGTCGCATCGGCTGGTCTCCCAACTCAACGATGACCAGGTCGGCCTCGGTCAGCGCCGGGCTATCTGCATGCAGTTCCGCCATCGCCACCAGCCCGTCCCCGGCCAGCGCCAGCCCGTCGGCCAGGCTCTCCGAGCAGGCCTCGGGGTAGTGGGCGACGATCACAGCACGGGGAGATAGGTCTCCAGCTCGAAGCCGGACACGTGGTGCTGGTAGCGGTCCCACTCGGCCCGCTTGTTGCGAAGGAACCAGTCGAAGACGTGCTCCCCGAGGGCGGCGGCGACGAGATCCGACCCCTCCATCAGGTCGAGCGCCTCGGAGAGGGTCTCCGGCAGCCGCTTCGCCCCGGCGGCGGCCCGTTCGGCGGCGGTGAGTCGTTTCACGTCGGCGGCGATCTCCGGGGGAAGCTCATACCCCTCCCTGATCCCCTCCAGCCCGGCTGCGAGCAGCACCGACAGCGCCAGATAGGGGTTGCAGGCGGCGTCCGGAGCCCGGTACTCAACTCGGACCGACGAGGGCTTGCCCTTCTTCACCGACGGGACCCTGACCAGGGCCGACTGATTGTTGCGGGCCCAGGAGATGTAGATGGGCGCGTCGAACCCGGCGACCAGGCGCTTGTAGGAGTTGACCCATTGGTTGGTGACCGCGGTCACCTCGGCGGCGTGTCGGAGCAGCCCGGCGATGAAAGCCTGGGCCACCTTGGAGAGCTCGCCCTGGGTGCCCGGTTCGTGGAAGGCGTTGGTGTCCTCCTCGAACAGGGAGAGATGGAGGTGCATGCCGGAGCCGTCGTAATCCTCGAGCGGCTTGGGCATGAAGGTGGCGTAGATCCCGTGCTGGAGGGCCACCTCCTTCACGGTGAGACGGCTGGTCATGATGTTGTCCGCCATGGTCAGGGCGTCGGTGTAGCGGGCGATGATCTCGTGCTGGCTGGGCGCGACCTCGTGATGGGAGTGCTCGACCGGGATGCCTAGCTGCTCGAGCGCGTTGATCGTCTTCCGCCGGTATTCCTGGGCCACGTCCAAGGGGGTCAGATCGAAGTAGCCGCCCCGATCCAGGACCTTGGGCTCGGGCCCGGAGTCGGCGAAGTAGAAGAATTCCAGCTCGGGGGCGGCGTAGAAGGTGTAGCCCATCTCGGCTGCGGTCTCCAGGTTCCGCTTCAGCACGGTGCGGGGGTCGCCGCCGAAGGGCTCCCCGTCGGGGGTGTAGATGTCGCAGAACATCCGGGCCACTTGCTGCTCGGAGCGCCACGGCAAGACAGCGAAAGTCGAGGGGTCCGGTTTGGCCAGCATGTCGGCCTCCTGGATCCGCGCGTAGCCGTCGATGGAGGACCCGTCGAAGGTCATGCCCTCGTCGAAGGCCACCTCCAGCTCGGCGGGGCTGATCGAGACCGACTTGAGGAAGCCTTGCACGTCGGTGAACCAGAGCCGGACGAAGCGGATCCCCCGCTCCTCAACCGTCCTCATCACGTACTCGGACTGCTTGCTCATGGCGATTCCGTTCCGGGTCGATTATGGCCTATCCGCGAACCCAGGGTTCCACACGTCGGTAACCGGGGTCTAGAACCCTGGGTTCGCGGATTTACTCGCTCAGGCGGTGCGGCGTCGCGCCGTCATCCACTTGCGACGGAGGGACTTGCGCTCCTCCTCGGTGGTGCCCCCCCAGATGCCTGCTCTCTGGTTGGTCTCGAAGGCGTACTCCAGGCACTCCTCTGTCACCGGGCAGACCTGGCAGACCGCCACGGCCCGCTCGATTTGTGACGCCCCGGCTTCCGGGGGCGGGAAGAACATACGGTTGGGGTATCCGGCGCAGGCAGCCCTGCTCCTCCAGTCCGCCAGCAGCTCGGCGGCGATCGGGGCCGGCCCGTAGGTCACCTTTGGCAGTTTGGTGGGCCTCGCCCGGATATTCCAAAACGAGCCCCCGTCAGGTCTCCGAATGCCTCCCGACCGGCTCGACCTCGCGTCCGCTGAGCGCCGCCACCACGAGACCGGCCACGGCCAGAGCCAGGATGGCCAGGGCGATCTTGGCCGTGGTCGTCTCGAGCGGCTCGGAAGTGAGCTCGACGAAGGCAAACCCGTCACACGCCCCGCCCTCGCCTTCGATGTCACCACCGACCTCGAAGACGCCGCGCAGCTCGTCGATCGGGATATCCCGCCCCTCGGCGTACCCGGTGACATCAGGCACGTCGCCCTCGTTGCTCTGATCCCCGGCGGTGTTGGGATCGCCCCCGGACTCGACGGGCACCGGGAACCCGCCGATGTCGACCCAAATCTCCCAGGTGTGGTCCATGATCGGGCCGGGGGAGCGGGCGTCCCAGCTCAGCCCCCCGTCCGGGTCGATCTCGAAGGGGTTGCCACGGGAGGTGTCGGTCACCATCGTGTCGTCGACGTTGGAAGACGCCTCCACCCGACAGCCCCCGTTGAGCCGGCCGCTCTCTCCGATCTCGACCAGTCCGGTCAGGCCCCATGCCGCCATCCCCAAGGTGAGCACCAGGGCGATCACCGTGTTCGCCGACCAGGGCTCCCCGACTCGGCCCAAAGTCGTGGCGGCCATGCCGAGGAGGCCGGTGATGGCGGGGAGAAGGAACACCGCCAGCTTGTCGAGGGGCCAGATGCCGTGCTGTTGCAGGAGCACGGCGATGGCGACGCCGACGACGAGGCCGAGCAGGGTCCCGGTCATGGGTCTGCGCATTGTCTCCTCCTCACGCCGAACCGGTGTTCCGGCGGAGACGATAGCCTGGGGAGGCGATGCCGAGGATCCGCGCCGCCACCATCGACCAGCACAAGGCGATGACCCGCCGCGCCCTGCTCGACGCCGCTTATCGCATCATCGACGAAGCGGGCACCGCCGAGGTCCCCCTCGGCGAGATCGCCCTGGTCGCCGGGGTGGGGCGCACCACTTTCTACGACTACTTCGCCGACCGTGACGATGTCATCGCCACCATGGTGGAGGATCGTCTCCCCAGGGTGATCGACGGTCTCCTCGACTCGATGCCCGAGGACGCTCCCACCGCCGAGCGGCTCGCCGAGCTGGCGACCCGTACCGTCGAGTTCGTCATCACCGATCCGGTCTTCGGGGTGATCCTCCACCGCGAGCTGGGACGCCTCGGGCCGGAGGCGCAGAGACGGATCGGCATCGCCCATCGTGACCTGTCCGCCGAGATGGCGCGTCTCTACGCCGCCGGCATCGAGGAAGCGGTCTTCCGGGAGATGCCGCTTTCCCTCGCCGGGCGTCTCATCCAGGACACGATCATGTCTGCGGCACGCGCCCTCATCGAAGCCAAGGAGCCGAATACCCACGAGGTCCTGGGGTCCCTGCGAGACTTCCTCCTCGGAGGGCTCGGCTACCGGGGTTGATCTGCCGATAGGTCCCTCGTGACATGAGCGACGACCTACCGATATACGGCCCCGAGCACTTCATCAACCGGGAGCTGTCCTGGCTCGCCTTCAACCGTCGGGTCCTCGCTCTCACCGAGCGGGAGGACTTCCCCCTCCTCGAGAAGGCGAAGTTCCTCGCCATCTGGGCTGAGAACATGGACGAGTTCTTCCAGGTGCGGGTGGCCGGGATCAAGGAGCAGCTGGCTCACGGGCTCCGCTCCACCACCCCGGATGCACTCACCCCCGGCCAGCAGCTCGCCGAGATCAGGAGGGAGGTGGAGAACCAGTACGAGGAGGTCTCCAAGCGCTTCCTCGCCGAGATCGCTCCGGCGCTGTCCCAGGAGGGGATCGTCTTCAGCGACTACTCCACACTCGACGGCGAGGACCGGGAGTTCCTCGACGCCAAGTTCCGCGACCTGGTCTTCCCTGTGGTGACGCCGCTGGCGGTCGACCCCTCCCACCCCTTCCCCTACATATCGAACCTATCCCTGAACCTGGCCATCTTCGTCCGTAATCCGGAGACCGGGTTGACCAAGTTCGCCCGGGTGAAGATCCCGCCGATACTCCCCCGATTCGTGGTCCTGCCCGACGGCGAGCGCTTCGTGCCCCTGGAGCAGGTGATCGCCTCTCATCTCGGTGCCCTCTTCCCCGGGATGGAGGTGCTCGGCCACGACGTGTTCAGGGTCACCCGCAACGCCGACCTCGAGATCGAGGAGGACGAGGGAGGCGACCTGCTGATGGCGATCGAGTCGGAGCTGACCCAGCGCCGCTTCGGGAGCATGGTCCGTCTCGAGGTCCACCCCGACATCCCCGACGAGCTGCTCGACCTCCTCATGCGCGAGATGAGGGCAACCGAAGACGATGTCTACCGGGTGGAGGGGCCTCTCGACTTGGCCGGATTGTGGAGTCTCTACGAGTTGAACCGCCCCGAGCTCAAATTCACCCCGTTCTCGGGGGTCACCCCCTCCCGGCTCTCCACGGCCCCCACGGAGACGGTGGATTTCTTCGAGGTGATCAGCCAGGGCGATCTCCTCGTCCATCACCCCTACGACGCCTTCTCGACGACAGTGGAGGCTTTCATCACCCGGGCGGCTCGCGACCCCGAGGTCCTCGCCATCAAGATCACCCTTTACCGCACCACTCAGGCGAGCCCGATCATGCGGGCGCTCATCGAAGCTGCCCAGGAGGGAAAACAGGTGGTGGCCCTGGTCGAGCTGAAGGCTCGGTTCGACGAGGAGCGCAACATCGAGTGGGCGCAGCGGCTGGAGGACGCCGGTGTCCACGTCATGTACGGCGTGGTCGGGCTGAAGACCCACACCAAGATCGCACTGGTGATGAGGAAGGAAGGTTCCCGGATCGTCCGTTACGCCCATGTCGGGACGGGCAACTACAACGAGACCACGGCCCGGACCTACGAGGACATCGGGGTCTTCTCCGCCGACCCCGGGATCGGGGCCGACCTCTCCGACCTGTTCAACTACCTGACTGGCTACAGCCGCCAGTCCGCCTTCCGCCGGCTGGCGGTGTCGCCCACCGGGATCCGGCCCCAGATCCTGGAGCTGATCGACCAGGAGGCCAGTCGGCGCGACGGCCACATCACCATGAAGATGAACTCCCTCGTCGATGCCGAGGTGATCGCCGCTCTCTACGACGCCTCGCAGGCCGGGACGCGCATCGATCTCATCGTGCGCGGGATCTGCTGTCTCCGCCCGGGGGTCGACGGCCTCTCGGAGAACATCAGGGTGCGGTCACTGGTGGGACGCTATCTGGAGCACTCCCGCATCTACCGCTTCGGGGCCAGGGGTCGCGATCGCCAATATCTGATCGGGTCCGCCGACATGATGCCGAGGAACCTGGACCGGCGGGTCGAGGCCCTCGCTCCGGTGGAGGGCCCCGATCTCCAGTTCAGGCTGGACGAGATCCTCGACGTGGTTCTCTCCGACGACAACCTCGCCTGGCATCTGCAACCCGACGGGTCCTGGAGGCGGGTGGCCTCTACGACCGGCATCGACGCCCATGTCGCCCTGCAGGATCTGGCCCAGGCCCGGGCCAGCGCCCACCTCTAGCAAGGTTCATCTCCCGTTAACCGGGGCGCGGCCGGGCGGTCAACCCGGGTTTCTACCTTCGCTCGTGAATCCGATGCCAACGAGGAGAAACACCGGAATGAAACTGCGACTCACTCGCCTGGTCGCTCTCACCGCCGTCCTGGCGCTGGTGCTCGCGGCATGTGGAACCGACGAGGGTGAGGGCACGGCCGCGGCGGCGGACACGACCATGGCCGGGGACGGTGGCAACCCGCGCGCCCTCACCGGCG
>JAHWLC010000002.1 GCA_019347585.1 Actinomycetota bacterium
GAGCACCGTCAGCGGTTCACCGTCGAGACCATCCGCGAACTGCTCGACTCGATGGACCTCGAAGTGCTTTCGTGCGAAGAGTTCAACAGACTGGGCGTGCTTGGGTGGATGGTCAACAAGGTCACCCGCCGAACCACCATCGGGCGATGGCAGGCCAGGCTGTTCGGCTTTCTCCTGCCCGTGGCGAAGTTGTTGGAGACATTCAGATTCCTGCCCGGGTTGAGCATCGTCGCCGTAGCGCGCCCTCGCTGATCGGTCCCATGGAGAGAGTGCGGATGACGAGCTCGTCCCTCGGGATGGCGAACCCAGGGTTCTACACCGCGCTATACGCGGTGTAGAACCCTGGGTTCGCGGTTAGCACGCGCTCAGGCCGGCCGGAACCCCCGGTTTCTCGCCTCGAAAGGCTCGTCGGGGGAGAAGGTCTGGACCTGGTTGCGGACGACGAGGCCATCCTCCTCGATCCTGGCCTTCAGCTCCTCGAACTGCTCCTCGTCGTCGCAGTCGTAGAAGACCATGTCGGGCCGGGTGCCGACGTAGCGATAGTCCCCGAAGCGGGGAAGCCGGCTCACTCCTCGTCGGGTTCCGCCATCCCCGTCTTCACCTCGGCGGAGCACATGGGGCAGATCGCCGTCGCCACCTCGCCGACGATGAAATTGAACCCGCATTCGGGACAATCGACCTTGGGCAGCTTCTTCTCCGGCGGCGGTGGCGGAGGCGCGCCGGGCTGGGCGATGGCCTCGCCACCCGCACCGGGGGCGGCGGGGTAGCCGCCCACGCCGGACGGCGCCTGCGCCCCGTTCCTCACCACATTCACCGATCCGCACACCGGGCAGGCGTAGCGGCCCGGCCCCGCCACGTCGAACTGGGTGCGGCAGGCCCCACAGCGAACCCTCATTCCTCGTCTCCTGAGTCTCTCGTCGAATCGACCCGGTCGCCCACCGCCCCGATCGCCATGAGATAGTCGGCTTCGAGCCGGAGGACGGCCTCGATGTCACCATGAGCGTAGGCCACGCCGTGTTTTGCCTCTATTTGGTCGACGATGTACTCCACCGAGGCCCGATGCCCACCCGCCACCGTCTCCACCGGGGTGCGCCGGTCCTCCTGGGCCAGGCCCTGCAGATAGAACACCTCCCACTCGAGGATGCGACGGACGTCGGCCTTGGCGAGCCCGGCGTCCTCCGGCAGCCGCTCCGAGACGTGCTTCACCGCGTCCTCGACCACGTACTCGAGGGGCTCGTAGCTGGGACGCCGCTTCGCCTCCTGCCAGAGGAGCATGGCCACGATCACCAGGAAGACCCCGACGAGGAGGGCGACGAAGGCGACGAGCGTGACGGGCGACATCGCCCGAATTCAAGTCGTCCTAGAATGCCTCGACGGGGAGGTTCATCAGCGAGCCGTCCTCCTCGGCGGCGGCCTTGCGTCGGGCCGCCACCTTGGGAGCGACATGGTCGAGGAACCAGCGGGCGGCCTCGACTCTTCCCCGATAGAAGGGGTCGTCCTCCATCTTGGGGGCGGCGATCCCGGCATGGCGGAGCAGTTGCCACGAGATGACGACTTCGGCCATCGATTCGAGGAGGCCGTTGGCGTGCAGACCCACCTCGTAAATCCGCTCCTTCTCACCGGCGGCCGACGCCATCAGGTCCTCGACCATGGCACCGAGGTGGGCCTGGGCATCGTCGAGGACCGCCCCCAGCTTCTCCCGCTCGGTGGCGATGGGGTCGTCGTCGGCGCCGCCCTTGACGAACTCGGTGATCTCGGCGGCGAGCCGCGCCAGCTCCTTGCCCTGGTCGCGGACGATCTTGCGGAAGAAGAGGTCGAGCGCCTGGATCCCGGTGGTGCCCTCATAGATGGTGTCGATCTTGGCGTCCCTCAGGTACTGCTCGATCGGGTAGTCCTCGGTGTACCCGGAGCCGCCGAACACCTGCAGCGACATGGCCAGCAGCTCGTAGGCCTTCTCCGAGCCGTAGCCCTTGACGATCGGCAGCAGCAGGTCGTTGAGACGGACGGCGACGTCGTCGACCTGGCCCCCGTGCGTGGACAGCTCGACCCGGTCCTGCTGGCTGGCCGTGTAGAAGACGAGCGCGCGCAGGCCCTCGGCCCAGGCCTTCTGCTTCATCAGCATCAGGCGGACGTCGGGGTGGTGGATGATCGTGACGCGGGGTGCGGCCTTGTCGGTCATCTGAGCCATGTCGGGGCCCTGCACGCGCTCCTTGGCGTACTCGAGGGCGTTGAGGTAGCCGGTCGACAGCGTCGCGATGGCCTTGGTGCCGACCATCATGCGGGCGTTCTCGATGACGTCGAACATCTGACGGATCCCGTCGTGACGGTCGCCGACCAGGTAGCCGACGGCGGGTTGGTCGAGGCCGAAGGTCATCTCACAGGTGGTGGAGCCCTTCAGGCCCATCTTCTTCTCGAGAGTGGTGGCGTAGACCCCGTTGCGGGCGCCGGGGGCGCCGTTCTCGTCGATCAGGTACTTGGGGACCACGAACAACGACAGCCCCTTGCTGCCCGGGGCGGCGCCCTCGGGACGGGCGAGGACGAGGTGGATGATGTTCTCGGCAGCGTCGTGCTCGCCTCCGGTGATGAACCGTTTCACCCCTTCGAGGTGCCAGGTCCCGTCGCCTTGGTCGATCGCCTTGGTCATCCCCGAGCCGACGTCGGAGCCGGCGTCGGGCTCGGTGAGCATCATGGTGCCGGCCCACTCCCGCTCCACCCAGAGCTTGGCCAGCTCCTTCTGCTCCTCGGTCCCCTCCTCGAAGAGGACGCGGGCGAACAGCTCGCCCCCCGAGTAGAAGGTGACGGTGGTGTTGGCGGCGAGGAGCATCTCCTGGATGGCCCAATGCACCGTGGGCGGCACCGGCATTCCGCCCATCTCCTCGGAGACGCCGAGCCTGGACCATCCTCCGTCCTCGTAGGCGCGGATCGCCTTCTTCACCCCGGCGGGGAGCTCGATCGAGCCGTCGCGCAGCTCGAGCCGGGTGCGATCCGCCTCGGCGTACACCGCAGCGAACTCCTCGCGGGCGAGACGCTCGATCTCGGTGAGGATGTCGCCCACGGTGTCCCTGTCGAGGCCGGGCGCCCAGGCCGGGTGGCTCAGGTGGTCCTGGATCCGGTGCACCTCGAAGAGGTTGAACTCGATGTCCCGGAGGTTCGGCTTGTAGTGGCTGACCATCGTGTTTGAGTATTCACTCTAATTTGATCTGTCGCTCAACGGGAGAGGTCTGCGGGTCCTAGTCTGCGTTCATGAGATATCGGGCCGGCCTCCAGACCCAGGCGAAGATCCTCGACGCCACGCGGAAGCTCATCGCCGAGAGCGGCCTCGAGGGGACCACGATCAAGGCGGTCTGTGAGCGCGCCGGGGTGCTCCCCGGCAGCTTCTACAACCTCTTCGACTCCAAGGAGCAGGCGGTGTTGACGGTGGTCCGCCAGGCCATCGACGCCGCCGACCCCGACCCCGAGCAACTGGGCAACGAGAGCCTGAAAGACCTGGTGGAGGCGTATGTTCGCTTCGTCACCGGCCAGGGCGACCTGGCCCGGGTCTACATCGGGATCGCGGTCTCGGGGAGCCGGGGCAAACCCGAGCTGAGGGGCCGGGTGCTCCGCCACCACCAGGCCCGGGTATCCCGATTTCGCCAAGCCATCGAGAAGGAGCGGCCCGGCTTGTCGGAACAGGACTCCACCCGTCGCGCCGAGACCCTGGTCACCTCGTTGAACGGGGTGGCGCTGCACCGGGTGCTCGATCCCAAATTCGACGTCGCGGTGCACGCCCGGGCGCTGCTCGAGGGCGCCACCACCTGATGGAGTTCGGCATCCAGACCAGGGGGGACTGGGAGTACGTGCTCTCCACCGCCCGCTGGGCCGAGGACCGGGGGCTGGCCGCCATCGCCCTCCCCGATCACTACCTGCAGCGGGGCGACGAGAAGGAGAAGCCGGCGTGGGACCACCTCGTCCATCTCGCCGCCCTGGCCGCGGAGACCACCCAGATCGGGCTGGTGTCTCTGGTGAGCCCGATCGGGTTCCGCCATCCCGCCGTCCTCTACAAGATGGGAGTCACCCTCGACGAGATCTCCGGGGGCCGGTTCACCCTCGGGGTCGGCGCCGGCTGGCTCGAGGAGGAGTTCGAGGTGTACGGGCTTTCCTTCCCCGAGGTGAAGGTGCGGATGGAGATGCTCGAGGAGGCCATGGCCTATCTCCGCGCCGCGATCACCCCTGAGGCGATCGCTTTCGAAGGCCGGCACTTCCAGCTCGCCGAGTTCGATCCCCATCCCCACCCCACCAACCTGCGGCTGATGGCAGGTGGCGCGGGTAAGTCGAAGGCGCGGAGCATCACCGCCCGCTATGCCGACGAGTACAACCTCTACGCCCGCGAGGCCGGCGAGTACCGGGAGGTGGTGGAGAAGACCCGGGCCGAGGCCAAGGAGATCGGGCGTGATCCCGACGAGATCTTCTGGTCTTCGGCGGGGCCCGGCATCGCCGCGAAGAAGGAGCGGGACTACCGGCGTCTTCTCGAGAAGCTGTCCGAGCTGACCGGGGTCGGCGCGGACGACATCGAAGAGCGATACGAGGAGCGGGGCTATCCCCACGGTTCGGGAGCGAAGGCCGCCGAGATGGTCGCCGCCCTCGAGGATGCCGGCTGCCAGCGCTACTACCCCCAGGTCTTCGTCGGCGAGGACGACCCCTCCGACTTCGACCTCATCCTCGACGCCTACCAGGGCTAGGTTTGGTCGTTCTGTGTCGATTTACCGGGGCTATATCCCTGTAAATCGACACAGAAGCGGACTAGAGGAGCCAGATCTTGGAATTTTCGGTGATGACCGAGCCCCACCTCGGGGGCAGCTACGACCAGCAGCTGCGATTCGCCCGATGGGCCGAGGACGAAGGGCTCGTCTCCTTCGCCCGCTGCGACCACTACCTCTCCGGGCGCGACCCCACCCCCGAGTCGACCGACGCCTTCGCCGTGCTCGCCGGACTGGCGCGGGACACCAGCGACATCCGGCTCGCCGTTCTCGTCTCCCCGATCACTTTCCGCCTCCCCGCGGTTATCGCCAAGAACGCCACCACCATCGACCAGATGTCCGGCGGCCGGTTCGACCTCGGCGTCGGCACCGGGTGGATGGAGCTGGAGCATCAGCGTCTCGGGATCCCCTTCCCCGATTGGCCGGAGCGTTGGGAGCGCTTCGAAGAGGCCCTCGACTACCTGGACGAGGCCTTCGGCGACGGCCACGGCAAGCATGATGGCGAGCACTACTTCCTCAACGCCGATGTGAAGCCGAAGCCGACCGGGCTGCGTCTCATCATCGGGGGGAGCGGCGAGCAGCGGACCCCCACCCTGGCGGGCAAGCGCGCCGACGAGTACAACTTCTTCATCTGCCCGCCCGAGGAGGCCAAGGCCAAGATCGGGGTCATGCGGAAGGCGGCCGACGGGCGGGAGGTGGAGCCGACGGTGATGGGCGGCGCTCTGGTGGGCCGCACCCGGTCGGAGTTCGAGGAGCGCCTCGCCAGCGCGGCGGCGGAGCGGAACATCACCCCTCAGGAGATGGAAGACCGTTACGCCGACAACGGGCACCCCGTCGGAACTCCCGACCGCGTCGCCGAGACGGTGGCCGCCCTCGAGGATGCCGGCGTCGAGCGGATCTACGTGCAGTGGCTCGACCTCTCCGATTTCGAGGGGATGGCCGAGACTCTCGATATCGTCCGTGGCGGCTGATCTCCCCGCCGCCACCCGGCGGCTTCTCGACGCGGTGCCCGGTCTCGACGCCGAGGTGCGTCACTTTCCCGAGGGCACCAAAACCGCCGAGGACGCCGCCGCCGCTGTCGGGTGCCCGGTGTCGGCGATCGTGAAGTCGCTCGTCTTCGTGATCATTGCCGGGGACGAGGAGGAGCCGGTCCTGGCGCTGGTGCCCGGCGATCTCCGTCTCGACACCGCCAAGCTCGCCGCAGCCGCCGACGCGGAGAGGTCCCGGCGGGCCACCCTCGACGAGGTGCGCGAGTCCACGGGCTACGCCGCCGGCGGCACTCCCCCGTTCGGACACACCGAGCCGATCCGGGTCTTCGCCGACCCCGCGCTGCGACGCAACGACCCGGTGTGGGCCGCCGCCGGCACCCCCACCACTGTTTTCCCCATCTCCTTGGACGATCTGGACCGCCTCGCCTCCCCGATTTGGGCGGATCTGACCTGATTCCTCCGTTCTGTGTCGATTTACCGGGATATAGCCCCGGTAAATCGACACAGAAGGTTCGGTCACAGCAAGGTGATCACCACCGGGAGGGTGAGAACCGAGGCCAGGGTGCCGACGAGGAGGACGGTGGTGACGAAGTCGGCCTCCAGGTCGTGCTCGAGAGCGATCAGGGAGGTGAACACCGCGGCCGGCATTGCCGCCTGGAGGATCACCACTTTCCCGGGCATCCCGGACGGGCCGACCAGGTACACCAGCCCCGCTGCCAGGAGCGGGACCACAACCAGCTTCACCGCCAGCGGGATCGAGCTGATCGCCGCGGGCAGAACCCTCCTCATTCCCGCGATCTGGATGCCCAGGGTGAGCAGCATGACCGGTATCAACGCCGCGGCAAGCAAACTCACCGGCCGGTCCAGCCACAACGGCAAGGAGAGGCCGGCCACGTTGACCGCCAGGGCGGGGACCACCGCCAGGGCCAGGGGCGAGGTGAGAGCGGTCCAGGCCGCCTTCCAGACCGAGCCCTGCCGCAGCGTCGCCAGACCCACCCCTGCCAGTATCCCCAGGGTGTTGACGGTGACCATCACGATCCCGGCGATAGGGAGCGCCGCCGCTCCGAAAGCGAAGGCGGATATGGCAAGGCCGAAATTGCCTACGTTGCCGTGGATCGAGCTGAGCACGCCGGCCCCGATCAGGGATGCGTCCCCTCCGGCGAGCCGCATCAGCGCGGCCGCGACCAGGCTCCCCCCCACCATGGCCAGGGCGGAGTTGCCCACCACCCGGCCCACCACCCCGGCCTCGAGTTCGGTGGTGGCCAGGATGTCGAAGACAAACACGGGGCCCAGCACCCAGTAGGACACCGCGGCCAGCCCCTCGGGCCGCACCTCGACCGATCGGGCCAGTAGAAAACCCGCCGCGATCACGAGGTAGACCGGAACGAGGATCTCGACGAGGACCTGGAGCATCGGCACACCCTAAGGAGGAAGCTCCCGACCACGACCCGGCCCAACGGGCCGTCCCGCTTCAGCCTTTCTCGATGGTCACCCGCTGGTTGGCGCTCACATCGCCGACGACGGTGACCGAGCCGTCGGGCCAGCGAACCTCGAGACTCGCCACCCCATCATCTTCGCCGAGACCGAAGTGAAGACGGGGGTCCTCGGAAGCCAGGTAGCTGCTCCCGGTGTACAGCTCGCGTCGCAGCCGCCGGCCGTCGGCCAGCTCCGCGGTAACGGTCGTCCCGGGGAGGGCGGGCTCGACCACGACTTGCAGCCAGTTGCCCGGCGGTGACTCGTTGCGGAGAAGCACCACCGGCCCCCCGATCTGGCTCATCGCCAGGTCGAGGTCGCCGTCGTCGTCGAAGTCGGCGAGGGCGCTCCCCCGGGCGAGAAACCGACCGACTTCGGAGAGCCCGGCCCGCACCGTCCAGTCGCGTAGCTGGCCCGCCTCTCCCTCGGCGAGGAGATTCCCGTAGAGGCGTGTCTGCTCGGCGTCGGCGGCGAGCTCGCTGATCGGGACCCGGCCGTGGGCTATGAGCAGGTCGACATCGGTGTCGTGGTCGAAATCGGCCCAGGCCGTCCCCCATCCGGTCTCCTCGTTGCCCAAGCCGGCGAGCCCGATCCGTCGGGTGCGGTACTCCAGCGACAGCGCTCCGGGGTTGGAGGTGGCGTTGCGATAGAGGGCATGCAGCTCCGCCTCCCAGTTGGTCACTGCCAGGTCGAAGCTCCCGTCGCCGTCGTAGTCGCCGCCGGCGACACCCATCCCGCTCCCCGAGTCGCCACCGCCCGCCTCGTTGGTCACATCGACGAAGCGGAAGCCGAGGAGACCCTCGCCGGAGCGGTTCTCGTAGATCCTGTTGGGCTGCCCGTCGTTGGCCACATAGAGGTCGAGGTCGCCGTCGCCGTCGACATCGGTGAACAAGGCGCCCAGGGTCCGCTCCTCGTCGTGGAGACCGGCGGTGCCGGCTGCCTCGCGGAATCCCCCGCTTCCGTCGTTGAGGAACAGGTGGTTGCGAAGACCCAGGTAGTCCTGGGGGAAGGCGCCGCTGGGCTTGGCGATCTTCCGGTCCAGGTCGATGTAAGAGCCGACGAACAGGTCGAGGTCGCCGTCGCCGTCGACATCGCCCGCCGCTGCCGCCGTACTCCATTCGGGAGCTCCGCTGGCCGCCTCGGAGCGAGTCTGGCGGAAGCCCCCGCCGTCGTTGATCAGCAAGACGTTCGGCCCGTCGGCGGTCACATAGAGGTCGGTGTCTCCATCGCCGTCGAAGTCGGCGGCGACGCACCCGTTTCCCCTCAGGGCGAGGTCAGCGCCGCTCCCCTCGCTTACTTCCTCGAAGGCCCCGCCGACATTGCGGAACAGGGCGTTGGAGGGCAAGCCACCGCGCTCCTCCCAGTATTCCCTCTCGGCGAGGGCGTGGGAGTTCACCAGATACAGGTCGACACGCCGATCACCGTCGTAGTCGATCCAGCACAGCCCGCCGCCCATCATCGCCACCGGGTCGGCCGAGATGCCGCTGCGGAACGCTCCGTGGCTGAAGTCGAGCCCGACATCGGCGGCAACCTCGGTGAAGCGCCAAGGGCGGGCGGGCGGGCCGGTCAGCTCGGAGAGTGCCGGGTCTGGGCTCACCCGCAGGATCCGGCCGGAGAACACCTCGCTGACATAGATGCTCCCGTCCTCGGCCGGGAGTACCGCCCCGGGGAAATCCAGATTCTCGACGACCGGCACCAGCCGGCCGCCGTCAAGACGGCTGAGGCGCCCCGTCCCCGACTGGTAGCCCTCACCCGTGAAACACGATGCTCCCGGCTCGAAACGGGCGAACTCGAGCACCCACACCGTCCCTTCCGGCCCCCGGGCGACATCAATGGGCATGTCGAGGCCATCGGCCACCACCCGCTCCCCCCGATCGCCGTCGATGGCCACCAGCCGGCCCGCGCCCGGCGGGTAGGGACAGCCCCCGGTGAGAGTCACATAGAACTCGTCGTCGATGCGAGCGATGCCGGTGGGCACCGCATCGATGCGCAGCGACGGGTCCTCTGGATCGGCGATCTGGCCGAAGCGGTGCAGGAACCGGGTGGTCCCGTCCGGGTTCTCCACGGCAACGCCATTCTCGGTGGCGTCGGTGACCACCGGGGCGCCCTCCCCGGTGAATGCGATATCGAAGGCGTTGACCACCTCGACCCGGTTCAGCGGGGTCATCGCCTTGCCCAGATCGCCGGGGCCGAGCTGGGCTCCGGCGGCCGCCGCCATCTCGGAGGGGACGGGGAAGGTGAGCAGGCCGCCCGCCTCGAAGAAGGAGGTGTACAAGGTCTCGCCGTTGGGAGAGACACCCACCAGGAACACTCCGGCCAGATCCCCGGCGTTGCGCTCGCTGGGCAGCCCGGAGACGATCCGATCCAAGCGCCGTCCTGAGAGGAGGCTGATCCCGGCACTGTCGTCCCCGACGCCGGTGCCCGCCTCTGCGATCACAAGCCGGCCGTCGGGAAGCCAGGCCATTCCCACCGGGTTGACCAGCCCCTCGGCCACCACTTCGATCCGGGCCGGGCTGTCTGCCTGCTCGGTGCAGGAGGCGACCAGCGCCAGCACCGCCACCACCGGGATCCAACGGATGGCGCTCACGGCACCAGGTCGGGGCGGTCGGTGATCAGGGGGCCCACCCCCCGAACCCCTCGATGACCCTGGATGTCGAGGCCTGAGGGAGAGGGCGCCCCCATCGACTCAGCTTCGCAGGCTAATGCCAGCATGAGCAAAGCAATTGGCCCCAGTACCCGGGGGCCAATTGCTCGCTCTCGACCTGTCCGGATCAGCCCTCGAAGAAGGCGTTGTAGTCGGCCAGCGCCTGGTTGGCCCGCACCGCAGCCTGATCGAGGGCTTCCTGAGGCGACATGCCTTCATCGAGCACCGCGCTGTAGGTCTCGGTGAGGATGCGTCGGATCTCCGGGAAGGGCCCGGCCCGTCCCCCGAGCACCGCGTAGTTCTTCGAGCCATCGTCGAGCTCGGTCCTGGTGGTGGCGAGCTGCTCCATGGCGGTGCGGAAGTTGGGGTTCTCGTCCCAGAAGCTCTCCAGTTCGGCCGGAGGGCTCTCCTGGAGGTCGGCCCGCACCGGGAAGTACCCGGTGCCGGTATGCCACTGGACCTGGGGATCGGTCGAGGCCATGAACCGCATGAAGTCCCAAGCGGCCCGGTTGATCTCGTTGTCCCCGGAGTCGATCAGCCAGAGAGCGGCGCCTCCGATCACCACCCCGTTGCGCTCGCTGGAGTCACTGTGGGGGATGAACGCCGTCGACACCGGGAACCCGGCGTTGTCCTGGAATCCGCGTGCCCCAGCGGTGGAGTCGAAGATCATCGCCGCCTCCTCGGCGAAGAACACGCTGTCGGTGTCGGTCCAGGTGTTGCCCAGATTGGGGGCGTGGCCGTCGGCGATGAGTCCGGTGAGGAACTCGAAGACCTCGACGCCCTGGCCCTCGTTGAACTGGACCTCGGTGGCCCGGTCGGTGCGGCCGTTGTTGTTGTTGAAGTAGAGACCGCCCGAGTTGGCCAGGATCTGCTCGAAGTACCAGCCGACCGTGCCGAAGGTGACACAGAACTCGACACCGGAGGCTTCCAGCGCCTCGCAGTACTCGAGGAAAGTGGAGAAGTCCCAATCCCCGGGAGGTGGCTCCAGGCCGGCAGCCTCGAACATGTCCACGTTGTAATAGACGATGGGGGTCGAGCTGTTGAAGGCCATCGCCACCATGCCGTCCTCATCGGAGTAGTACTCGCGCACCGCGGGCAGGAACTCGTCGGCCTCGCCCTCTTCCATCAGGGTGTAGGCAGGGACCAGCCGGCCGGTGTCGAACATGGTCTGAGCGGCCAGGTCGAAGTTTTGGGTGATATTGGGCGCGGTACCCGCCTCGAACGCGGCGAGCAGGGCGTTGTAGGTGTCGTCGTAGCTGCCCTGGAAAGTGGCGTTCACGAACACCTCGTCCTGACTCTCGTTGTACTGGTCGACCAGATCCTCAACCACCTGTCCGAGGTCGTCGGCCATGGCATGCCAGAACTCGATCGTGATGGCATCCCCGGGCTCCTCGGCCGCGGTGTCACCGGGCGCCGCCGTGGTGGCCGCCCCCTGATCGCCGGTGGTGGGGGCGTCGGTGGCCTCGGTCGTCCCTCCGTCGCATGCGCTGGCCACCAGGGCCATGGCCACCAACACGCCCGTCCAGTACCTAGTCCGTCGCATTGTCTCGTTCCTTTCTTCGACGACTCATCCTTTGAGCCCGGTCATCGCGATGCCCTTCACTAGCTGTTTCTGTGCTACCAGGAAGACCAGAAGCGTAGGCAACATGACTATGACCGCGCCGGCCATGATCGCCCCCCAGTCGGTGGCCCGCTCCTGATTGACCAGGAAGAAGCGTATGCCGATCTGGGCGGTACGCATCGTTTCCTCGTTGGTGATCACCAGGGGCCACAGGTACTGGTTCCATGCCCCCAGGAAGGAGAAGATGGTGAAGGCGGCGATGGCCCCCCTGCTCAGCGGGACCGCCACCCGCCACAGGTAGTACCAGTCGCTGGCACCGTCGATCTTGGCCGCGTCATAGAGGTCCCGCGGCAGGCTCATGAAGAACTGGCGAAGCATGAACACTCCGAAGGCGCTGGCCAGGAAGGGGACGGTGAGGCCCTGGTAGGTATTGGCCCAGCCCAGATTGCTGATCAGCACGAAGTTGGGGATGAAGGTCAGCTCGAAGGGGACCATCAAGCTCCCCAACACCAGGGCGAATAGCGCACTGCGCCCCGGGAAGCGGAACACGGCGAAGGCGAAGGCGGCGAGGATGCTGAACAAGACCTGGGCGATGGTGATGACCCCGGTTTGTATGAAGCTGTTGACCATGAACCGGCCAAACGGGGTGGCGGTCCATGCGGTGACATAGTTGCGCAGGGTCCAGGGAGGGGACCAGATCGAGTTGGAGTCAGCAAGGATCTGACCGAGCGGGGTGAAACTGGTGAAGAAGGCGACGAAGATCGGCATCGAGATCGCCAGCCCGATGAAGAACAGGCTGGCGTGCAGGGGAAAGTCGCCCCAACGCCTCGGCTCCCCGAAGGCGCGATCGGGGGTCTTCTCGGCGGCGAAAGGCTCGGTGACTGCTTGATCGACCACGGTCACTGGTAATGCACCCTCTTCCGGAAGCCGCGGAACTGGATGAAGGAGACGGCGATGATCATCAGGGCCAGTAAGAATGCCTGGGCCGAGGCGAACCCGCGCAGACGGGTCCCCACGAATGCGTCGACGAACACCGAATACACCAGGTTCTCGGTGGCCTGCCCGGGACCCCCCTGAGTGAGGATGTCGATCTCGCCGAAGGCCTGGAGGCTGATGATCACATTCACCACCACAAGGAAGAACAGGGTCGGCGAGAGCAGGGGCAGGGTGATGTAGCGAATTCGGTCCCACACCCCGGCCCCGTCGACCTTGGCCGCCTCGTAATAGCTCTCGTCGATCTGCTGGAGACCGGCTAGGGCAATGATCACATTGAAGCCGAGCTGCCGCCACACCACCGCCACGGTCACCGCGAACAGGGCCCAGGTCCGGGAGGTGAGCCACTGCGGGCCCTGAATCCCGAAGAACTCGAGCCAGGTGTTGATGTGGCCCACCACCGGGTTGTACAGCCATCGGAACAGGACCCCGGCGACGGCAGAGGAGATCACCACCGGTACGAAGATCAGCATCCGATGCGCCCAGGCGAGCCGTCGGACCGGGTAGGACAACAACAGGGCGATGGCGACGGCGAGGGCGATCCCCACCGGCACCGCCCCCACCATGAACCACATCGATACCTCGACGTTGTTCCAGAACTCGGCACTGGTGAGGAGACGCGTGTAGTTGTCCAGCCCGACGAAGATCTCCGTGCCGCCGAATGGCGCCACCCTGTTCAAGCTGAGCCGGAACGACTCGACGATGGGGTAGTAGACGAAGGCCCCGATGATCACCAGGGTCGGAAACAGGTAGAGGTAGGCCCGCCAATGTCTGCGTCTACGACGCGGCGGCGCATCTTTCTTCACGGGAAGATGCTTGCGCCGTTCCGCCACCACCTCGGCCATAGGGCCGCCACCCTAACCATCGCAAGTCAGCGGTTGGAGATACCTTCTTCGATCCGTTCTGTGTCGATTTACCGGGATATAGCCCCGGTAAATCGACACAGAACGCCGGTATTTCCCCTACCCCGGTAGGGGAAATACCATGAGCTCGTGGCCGATACCGCCCCCCTCCTCCAGATAGAGAACCTCCATGCCGGGGTGGAGGACTTCGAGATCCTCAAAGGCGTCGACCTCACCGTGCGCCAGGGCGAGATCCACGCCCTGATGGGCCCCAACGGATCGGGCAAGTCGACCCTGGCCTCGGTGCTCATGGGCAACCCCGTCTACAAGGTAAGCGAGGGCCGCATCCTCTACAAGGGCGAGGACGTCACCGCGGCGCCGCCCACCGACCGGGGGGCCGCCGGGATGTTCCTCGCCTTCCAGCACCCCGAGGCGATCCCGGGGGTGTCGGTCATCCAGTTCCTCCGCCAGGCGCTCTCCAACCGCACGGGGACCGAGCTCACCGTCCTCGAGCTCCGCCTCAAGGTGATGGACGCCATGAAAGAGCTGGGGATCGAGTCGTCTTTCGCCGACCGTTACCTCAACGAGGGGTTCTCCGGCGGAGAGCGCAAGCGCAACGAGGTGCTGCAGATGGCGGTGCTCGAGCCCGAGCTGGCGATCATGGACGAGACTGATTCCGGTCTCGACATCGACGCCCTCCGCACCGTCGCCGACGGAGTCAACAAGCTCACCGGGCCCGACCGGGGCTTTCTCATCATCACCCACTACCAGCGACTTCTCGACTACATCACCCCCGACCACGTCCACATCTTCCTCGATGGGCGAATCGTGGAGAGCGGGGGCCCCGAGCTCGGCGAGCGCCTCGAGGAGGAGGGATACGAATCCTTCAGGACGGTGTTGACCTAGGTGTGAACGATCTCTCCCACCTCAAGGCGGACTTCCCGGTCCTGGAAAACGGAGTCCACTTCCTCGACTCGGCGTCTTCGTCGCAGAAGCCGATCCCGGTCCTGGAGGCGATGGACCGCTTCGCCCGCGGCTCCTACGCCAATGTCCACCGCGGCGCCTACAAGCTCTCGGTGGCGGCAACCGAGGCCTACGAGGGGGCGCGGCGCCGGGTCGCCGAGTTCGTCGGGGCCGACGACGACCGTGAGATCGTCTTCACCAGGGGCGCCACCACCGCGATCAACACGGTGGCCTTCGGGTGGGGTCTGGAGAACCTGGAGGAGGGTGACCGGATCCTCGCCACCGAGATGGAGCACCACGCCAACCTCGTCCCCTGGCAGATGGTGGCCCGCCGCACCGGCGCCGTCCTCGACCACGTCCCCATCACCGACGAGTGCCGACTCGACATGGACGCATTCGAGAAGAAGATGGGCCCCGACGTCAAGATGGTGGCGGTCACCGGAATGTCGAACGTCCTGGGGACCATCCCCGACATCGCCGCCATCTCCCGGATCGCCCATCGGCACGGTGCCCGGGTCCTGGTCGACGCCGCCCAGCGGGTGCCCCACCTCCCCGTCGACGTCACCGAGATGGGCGCCGACTTCGTCGCATTCTCCTCGCACAAGATGCTCGGCCCCACCGGCATCGGCGTCCTCTGGGGGCGGATGGAAGCCCTCGAGGAGATGGAGCCGTTCGAGGGAGGCGGCGAGATGATCTCCGACGTGACCCTCCACACCGCCACCTGGGCCGGGATCCCCCACCGCTTCGAGGCGGGAACGCCGCCCATCATCGAGGCGGTGGGCCTCCACGCCGCCATCGACTACCTCGACTCCATCGGCATGGAGAAGGTGTTCGACCACGACAAGGCGCTCACCGCCATCGCCCTGGAGAGGCTGGGCGACGTCCCCGGTCTTGCCATCCAGGGGCCCAAGGATCTCGAGGACCGGGGCGGAGTGATCTCGATGGACATGAAAGGGATCCACGCCCACGATGTGGCCACCATCCTCGACGAGGAGGGAGTGGCGGTGAGGGCGGGGCATCACTGCGCCAAGCCGCTGATGCGGCGGCTCGGGGTCACCGCCACCGCCCGTGCCAGCTTTTACGTGTACAACACCGAGGCCGATGTCGACGCCCTGGTCTCCGGACTGCGCCGGGCCGGGGAGCTCTTCGGGGTCCGCTGATGGCGCTGGAGGATCTCTATCGGGAGGTCATCCTCGACCACTACCGCAACCCCCGAAACCGGGGCCGCCTCGAGCGGCCCGATGCCAGCGCCTCGGGGGTGAATCCGCTGTGTGGCGACGAGCTCGCCATCGAGTTGGCACTGCGGGACGGGGTGGTGAGCGATGTCGCCATCGAGAGCCAGGGCTGCTCGATCAGCCAGTCGTCGGCTTCGATGATGACCGAGGCGATCAAGGGGAAGTCGATCGAGGAGATCAAGGCCCTGGTCTCCAAGTTCCGCAAGATGATGTCCCTCGACGAGGGTGAGGACGCCGGGTTCGACCCGGAACGCCCCGGGGCGGTGCTCGGGGACATCGAGGCCCTGCAAGGTGTGCGTCAGTACCCGGTCCGGATCAAGTGCGCCGCCCTCGCCTGGAACACGATGCTGGAGGCCCTGCAGGAGACTGCTTAGCTGCGAACCCAGGGTTCTACACCGCGCTATACGCGGTGTAGAACCCTGGGTTCGCTCAAATGGTGCACGCGCTCTAGCGGAGGCCGCCCTCGGTCATGCCCTTGAGGTCGAGCGCCTCGTCGAGCTCCTCGGCGCTCATCAGTCCCGCTTCCAGCACCAGCTCCCGCACCGAACGGCCGGTGCTCACCGCCTCCTTGGCGATCCTGGCCCCGTTGTCATATCCGATGTGGGGGTTGAGGGCGGTGACGATGATGGCGTTCTTCTCCACCAGGTCACGGGCCCGCTGCTCGTTGGCCTGGAGCCCTTCGACACAACGCTCCCGAAACGCTTCGCAGGCGTTGGTGAGGATCTCGATCGACTCGAGGAGGTTGTGCGCCATCAACGGCATCATCACATTGAGCTCGAAGTTGCCGTTGGCACCGCTCCAGGTGATCGCGGTGTCGTTGCCGATGACCTGGGCGGCCACCTGCATCATCATCTCCGACATCACCGGGTTGACCTTCCCGGGCATGATCGACGAACCCGGCTGCAGCGACGGGATCTTCAGCTCGGCGATGCCCCCGGTGGGCCCGGAGCCGAGAAGGCGGATGTCGTTGGCGATCTTGAACAGTGACACCGCCAGAGTCTTCAGCACCCCCGAGGCCATGACCACCGCGTCCTTGGCCCCTTGCGCCTCGAAATGGTCGTCGGCCTCCCTGAACTCGTAGCCAGTGCGCTCCCCCATCAGCTCGATCACCGCTTCGGCGAACCCCTCGGGGGCGTTGATCCCGGTCCCCACCGCGGTCCCTCCCAGCGCCAGCTCCTCCAGTTCGGGCAGCACCTTCTCCAACCGCTCCACGCCTTTCGCCACCTGGGCGGCATAGCCCCCGAACTCCTGGCCGAGGGTGACGGGAGTGGCGTCCATGAGATGGGTCCGGCCCGACTTGACCACATCGGCGAACTCCACCGACTTGGCGTCGAGCGCCTCGGCCAGCGACTGCGCCGCCGGGAGGAGGCCGTCACCGATCGCCGCCACCGCGGCGACATGGATCGCGGTGGGGATGACGTCGTTGGACGACTGGCCGAAGTTGACCTCGTCGTTGGGGTGGACCTTCTCGTCACCGCCCAGGATCTCGCCCGCGCGCGCCGCGATCACCTCGTTGGCGTTGGTGTTGGTCGAGGTCCCCGATCCAGTCTGGAAGATGTCGAGCACGAAGTGATCGTCGAGGTCGCCCTCCATCACCTCGTCGGCGGCCTGGCGGATCGCCTTCGCCTTCTCCTCGTCGAGGTGGCCCATTCGGGCGGCGACCGTCGCCGCCGAACCCTTCTCCAGACCGAGGGCCCAGAGGAAGCGGCGGCTGAACCTAAGCTCGGAGATGGGGAAATTGTCCTTCGCCCGCTGGGTGGAGGCCCCGTAGTAGGCGTCAGCGGGGACCTTCACCTCGCCCATCGAGTCCTTCTCGACCCGGTACTCCACTGGATGTCTCCTCGATCCGCTTGTCTTCGCTGACGGTATCAGCGGGTGAGGACACTGATCACCTCGTACAGCGGGTAGCTGACCGTGGTGGCCGTGTCCGGCGGGTCGAGGGGCTGCCAGGGTCCGCCGCCCTGGCGCCAGCGCACCGTCCAGTCGTAGGAGACGGTGATGGGGACGCCGTCGGGGTCCTTCGTCTCGTAGAGGTGGATGACGGTCCCTTCGGGATAGCCGGCGAGGATCTCCTCGTGGGGCGGATAGGTGTCGCTGGTGCCATCACCCCAGTCGACGTGGATGGCGGACACCTCGATCTCGAGGGCGATCGTGGACAGGAGGCCGGCCAGGCTGGCTGTGTGCGAGGGCGGGACATCGACGCCGAGATAGGTGTCCATCCCGGTGACGCCCTCTCCGACCCGCGGGCTGAAGTCAGGAGTGGGCGGGGCGTGAACATAGGAGGTGACGTAATCCCAGACCTGGGCGAGTGGGTCGGG
>JAHWLC010000030.1 GCA_019347585.1 Actinomycetota bacterium
GAGCTCGAAGGTCCAGGAGTCGGCGCGGTCGACGCCGTAGCGCGCCACCGCGGCGTCCCATGCCGCCAGGCCAAACCCTCCCGCCACCATGTCGAAGAGGGCGCTGGCGACCGCCGCCAAGAGGATCACCAGGAGGACGCCAACCGTGAGCAGCAATCCGCCCGCCGAGGTCTTGTCCAATCGGCGACGGACGAAAGCAGCGAGTCGGGGGTGTCGGGCGATCTTCCTAGCCAGCCAGCGCCTCGCCTTGTCCGGCTCGAAGGGATCGGCCTCAGTGGTCGTGGACAACGAGATCAGCGACGCGGCGACCACGGCAGAGACACCGATCAACAGGACTAGCGCCGTGGTCTTCAAACTCTCCTCCTACTGGGCGGGGGGAGCCACGCCCTGCCGGGCTTACCCCCCAGCTCAGCCTGCGAAACGGGGCTCCGGCTCACTCAGGATCTGGGTGAAGCAAACCGATAATCGTCTCGTGGACTCCATCTCACAACTCCATGGACATGAGGCGCGTCGTGCCCTGCTGGTCCCGGTGGCGGCGACTGCCGCCGTCATGGAGGCGGTGGCTACCCGATCAACCGGCCTGGTGGCGCAGGGCCACATTCCCGATCTGCTCGCCTGACTCGAGGAAACGCAGGGCGTCGGGCAGTTCGGAGAAGTGGAACGACTTGGCCACCGGGGCCTTGGCCTTTCCGAGCCTGATCCAGTTGAGGGCGCGGGCGAACTGGGCGTGGTTGCCCATCGACGACCCCACCAACTCGAGGTGTCGGAAGAAGAGAGTGGGGATGCTCAGCTCGAACTTGCCGCCGCTGGTCGAGCCGCAGATGGCTATTCGCCCCCCTCTCTTCGCCGCTCGCATCGATTGGTTCAGGGTGGCCGCACCCACGTTGTCGATGACGAGGTCGGCGCCCCCCTCGCCGGCCATCTCCTTGCCGAACTCGCCATTGGAGTCGAATCCGCCGCTCGCCCCCTCGCCGAGGGCCCAAGCGATCTTCTCCTGTGACCTCGAGGTGACGAAGACCCGGGCTCCCAGGGCCAGCGCCTGGTACATGGCAGAGGCGGAAACGCCACCGCCCACTCCCACCACGAGGACCGTCTCCCCGCCCCTGAGCCGAGCCTTCTCCAGCATCCGGAGGGCCGTCACCCCGGCGAGGCCGAAAGACCCCGCCTCCTCCCAGCTCAGCTCCTCGGGCTTGCGCACCGCGTTGATGGTGGGAATGACGATCTTCTCGGTGAAGGTGCCGGGATGGTGCTCGCCGAGGATCCCGAACGACTCGCAGTAGACGATCTCGTCGCTGCGGCAGTGGGCGCACTCCCCACACGACATCGACGGGTCGAGAATGATCTCGTCGCCGATCTCGAACCCCGCGACGCCGTCACCGATAGCGTCGACGACTCCTGCCCCATCGGCCCCGGTGGTGTGGGGGAGCTCCTTCGGCGCAGGCAGGCCCTGTGACATCCACAGATCGAGGTGGTTCAGCCCCGAGACCTCGAGATCGACCCGGACCTGGCCCCGCCCCGGATCCGGCTCGGGGACGTCGTTCAGCGCAAAGGACCCGATCCCCTCGGTGCCGGTGAGCTGCCAGGCCTTCATCCCTTGCGAGAGTAGCCTTCGGCCGATTCGCTCCCGAGGAGAAGGTTTGGCGGTCGGCGTCCCCACGGACCGGGAGGTCCACACCACTCAGGTCAAGGTCCGCTTCTACGAGCTAGATCCCTACGACCACGTCAACCACACCAACTACTTCTCCTACTTCGAGACCGCCCGCATCGAATACCTCACCGACATGGGGTGGGGCCTCGACCTGATGAAGGAGCAGGGATTCCAGCTCGTCGTGGTCGAGGCCAATGCCCGGTTCCTGGCCGCCGCCAGCTACGGGCAGGAGCTCACCATCCACACCTGGGTGGAGAGCGCGGGACGGGTCAAGTCGACATGGCAGCAGACCATGACCCGGGGACACGGCGAGGAGGTGGCCAGGCTGACGATCACCGCCGCCTTCACCGATCTCGACGGCCGCCCCCGCCGGGTGCCACCCGAGTTCGTAGAGCACCTGGCCTCACTGAAAGGCTGAGCCTTACATTTCCTGAACATCTGATTGACACCCGGGCCGGGACAATGGGTGCAGCTAGAGCCAAGGAGTGGACATGTCCAACGAGATCGTGGCTGCACTCGTCGCGGGGGCGATCCTCGTGATTGCCGGCCTCGCCGTCTCGGCGGTCTCGACCCCGGCGGTCGCCATCGCCGAGGAGGGGCGGCTGGCCGAGCACGGGCCCGCTGCCCGGGGCATGGGGTTCCTCGAGGGCGTGCTCGACGGCCTCGTCGAGGAAGGGGCGATAAGTGAGGGGGATGCCGCCGCGGTGCTCGGCGCCGTGGGAGAGGCGGTCGCCGAGGCCAGGGAGAGCCGCCGTGAGCGGCGACAGCAGCTGCGGGACACTTTTGGGAAGGGGGCGCGTCTCGGGGCTTTGCTCGGCGACCGCGGGATCACCCGGGAGGAGCTCGATCGGCTCCCGGACGGTCACCCCCTCGGCCAACTGGATCTAGATCAGTATCTGGCCGACGGAGTGATCACCGCCGACGAGCTCCGGGAGATCTGGCGGGAGCACCGTCGCGGCTGAGTGTGGTACTCCCCCCCGGACTGTGGTGCCGCCGATGAGCACTCAGCTGATGAAGGACCTCACCCAATCGTCCGCAGGCTCGGCGAGGATGTCGTCGAGGAGACCGGTCTGGACGACGGTGCCTTCCCGCATCAGGGCGAGGCGGTCGGACATGGCCACCGCCTCTTCACGATCGTGGGTGACCACGATCGCGGTGACCTCCCGTCTCTCCAGGATCTCCCTGGTCTCCGTCATCAATCGCTGACGGAGGTTGCGATCGAGGGCCCCCAAGGGCTCGTCGAGCATGACGAGACGGGGCCGGGGCGCCAGGGTGCGCGCCAACGCCACCCGCTGGCGCTCCCCACCGGACAGCGAGTCGACCCCTCGAGGGCCATAGCCCCCAAGGCCCACCCATTCCAAGGCTTCGGCCACCTCCTCGCCGATGTTCTGGTCGCCTCGCATTCTCAGGCCGAACCCCACGTTCCCCGCCACGTCCATGTGGGGGAACAGTGCGAATCCCTGGAACATGAGACCGAAGTCACGCCGGTGCGGGGGGATCCCCATCACCGAGCGCCCGTCCCAGGCGATCTCGCCCGTGGCCACCGGGACCAGCCCGGCAATGGCGCGGAGGAGGGTGGACTTGCCCGACCCCGACGGTCCGAGGACGGCCACAATCTCGCTGTCGTCCACCGTCAACGAGAGCGCTTCCAGGATCGGCTGGTCCTCGATGAGGACCCCGAGATCGTCGACGACCAGCATCAGAACCTGCCTACGTCGCCGACACGAGCCCTGTCGATGAGCAGGACCACGGTGGCGGTGAGGGCGGCCAGGATCACCGACAGGGCCATCGCCATCCCGAAGGAAGCCTCTCCGGGACGGGAGAGGAGGCGGAAGATCATGGTGGGGATGGTGGCTGTGGTGGGGCGGGCGATGAACGAGGTGGCCCCGAACTCGCCCAGGGAGATGACGAAGGAGAACGCCGCCCCCACCAGGGCGGCGCGGGAGACGATGGGCAGGTCGATATGGCGCCACACCCGGCCCGGGGAGGCCCCGAGGACTGCGGCCGCCTCCCGCGTCTCGGGGGCGATGGAGCGAAGGGTGGGGACCGTGGAGCGCACCACGAAGGGCACCGCCACCAGGGCGTGGGCCACCGGGATGAGCCATGCCGTGGCCCTCAAATCGACGGGCCAGCCCAGGGCCACGATGAAGCCGAACCCGATGGTCACCGCGGAGGTGCCGAGCGGGAGCATGAGGACCAGGTCGAACCATCGGGAGAGCCGGCCCACCCGTGCCGAGATCACGCTGGCTGCCATCATCCCCACGATGGCCGCCACCGCCATGGCCACCAGTGCGAAGGCCAGGCTGTTCCCCGCCGAGGCGATGGGGGTTCCCACCACCGGGTCGTCCTGAAGGAGGCGGGCATAGGCCGACCCTGCGAGGGAACGGGCCACCAATACTCCGGGAGGTATGGCGAGTGCGGCCAGAGTCCCCACCACCGCCAGGCCCACCGCCCACCGGGCGCCACCGCGGGGCGTCTTTCGCCTCATCTCCCCGGCGAGGGTCCAGGCCACAGCCCGGGTCTCCTGATAACGGGAGTAGGCGTAGAGAGCGGCGCTCACTCCGAGCAGCTGGACCACGGCCAGGGCGGCGGCAAGGGGCAGGTCGAAGAGCGTGACCGCCTGGCGGTAGATCTCCACCTCCAGCGTCGCGTAGCGGAAGCCCCCGAGGATGAGCACCACGCCAAAGGAGGTGAAGGTGAACAGGAAGACGATGGAGGCGGCGGCGGCGAGGGCCGGACGGAGCAGAGGGAGAGTGATGTGCCAGAACACCCTGGCCTCGGAGGCGCCCAGGGCCCGCCCCGCCTCGAGCAGCGCCGGGTCGATCCGGCTCCACAAGGTGGAGACGGTCCTCACCACCACGGCCACGTTGAAGAAGACGTGGGCGGCGAGGATCGCCCCGACCGAGCCCCGCCACCCCAGGGCGACGAAAGCCGATCCCACGACCACAGTGGGCAGGACGAAAGGGACCGTGACCAGCGCAGTGGCCAGCCTCCTGCCCCGGAACTCGTAGTTGGAGATCGCCCAGGTCAGCGGGGCCGCCACCAGGAAGGTCCCTGCGGTGGAGACGGTGGCCTGCCACAGCGTGAACCACCCCACCCGGAACAGCCTCGCCTCCAGCGCCCCCGCACCCACGCCCAGCTCGGACAGACCCAGGACGAGGATGCGCCCCACCGGGTAGACGAAGAAGTACCCGATGAACAGCGCCGGGACCGCGGCGACTATCGCCCAGCCCCAGCGCGGCCGCCTCATCGCTGTTCCATCACCTCGACCCACTGGTCGATCCAGGCGTCGCGGTTCTCCGCGATCCGCTCGGCGCTCATCCGGGCCGGGTCCTCGGGTATCACCGTGTGCTCCACGAACTCGTCGGGGAGTGTGGCATCGGGATTGACCGGGAACACGAACCAGTTGAGGGGAATCATCTCCTGGAACTCGACGGAGAGCAGGTAGTCGACCAGCCGTCCGGCGGCCTCCGGCGACTCGGTCCCCTCGAGGACCCCGGCGTACTCGACCTGCCGGTAGCAGCCTGCCTCGATCACCCCGGTGGGGGCGGTGTCGGTGGGCTCCTCGGCGAAGATGACCTCGGCGGGCGGGGAGGAGGCATAGGACACCACCAGGGGATCCCCCCCTCCGTAGCGGGTGAACTCGTTGTAGTAGGCAGTGTCCCAATCCGAGGTGACGTTGACGCCTCCGTCCCGGAGCCCGGCCCAGTAGTCGAGCCACCCGTCCTCACCGAAGTGCTCGATAGTGGCCAGGACGAAAGCCAAGCCCGGGGATGAGGTGGCGGGATGCTCCACCACCAGCTGAGCGGCAAAGTCCCCCAGCTCCTCGAGGCTTGTCGGGACCTCGGCGTGCTCGGCCTCGAACCACGCCTTGTCGTAGTTGACGCAGACGTCTCCGAAGTCGATCGGGGTGACCCGGTGCTCGGGATCGACCAAGTCCTGGGCGACGGCATCGATCCCCTCGGCCTCGTGGGGCCTGAAGACGCCCTCCTCGAGGGCCCTGGAGAGGAAGGTGTCGTCCACTCCGAACATCACATCCGCGAAAGGGTTGTCCTTGCTCAGGATCACCTGGTTGACCAGCGATCCCGCGTCGCCCGCACCCACCACCTCGACCTCGATTCCGGTGTCCTCCGTGAAAGGGCCAAAGGTCTCGTCGGTCACCGCCTCCGCGAACGAGTTGTGCGAGACCAGGGTCAGTGCCTCCGGGGTCTCCTCGGCGGCATCGGCGCACGCCGCGGCTACCAGGGCCAGACATACCAAGAGCGCTCTCGCTCTCATCTCTCCTCACTTTCCCGGGAGCGATGAGCACGAGCCTCCCTGCGCCGGCATTACCCGGATCAGGTTCTTTCGGTCGGAGCCTCCTCAGACTCCCTCTCAGCCCGGTTCCACCGAGCTCCCGTCGCGTCCGACGATAGCTGCCGGGTCGGCCAAGCCCTCCGGCGTCAGCGCACGGGACCGATGGCGACGACCGTGTTATGGCCTCCAAAGCCGAAGGAGTTGGAGATCGATGGGCCCGGCTCCCACGGGCGGGGCTCGACGACGATGTCCTCCAGCGGGATCTCGGGATCTTGGGTGGTCAGCCCGATGTTGGGAGGCAGCTCCTTGCGTCGGATCGCCTCCACCACCACGGCCACCTCGATGGCTCCCGAAGCCCCCAGGCAGTGCCCCGTGGTGGCCTTGATCGAGGAGATCGCCGGCTGGTCCTCTCCGAAGATCCGGGCGATGACCTCTCCCTCGGTGCGGTCGTTGAGATCGGTCCCGGTCCCATGGGCGTTGACGTAGACCACCTCAGAGGTCTCCAGTCCCGCGTCGTCGAGGGCGAGGCGGATCGCCCTCTCGGCGCCCTCCCCCCGGGGATGGGGAGCGGTCACGTGATGGGCATCACCGGTGGAGGCCGCTCCGTAGACCTCGGCCAGGGGCTGAAGGCCTCTCTCGTCGGCCAACTCTGCAGCTTCCAGCACCAGGATGGCGGCGCCTTCCCCCATCACGAACCCGTCCCGGTCCTTATCGAAGGGAAGGGCGTATCCGGAGCGGGAGAGGGCGCGGGCGGCGGCGAAGCCCTCCCGCGCCGAGCGTCGAGCGGCCGCCTCGGCGCCCCCGACGATGGCGACGTCGGCGTAGCCCCACTGGACCTGGCGAAGTCCGTCGAGCACGGCCTGGCTCCCCGCGGCGCAGGCCACCACCGGGGTGGTCACCTGCCCGCCGAACCCGTATTTGATGGAGATGGCGGCCGCGGCGGCGTTGGCCATCATCATGGGGACCATGAAGGGGGAGACGCGGGGCTTCTCCTCGTCCGACTCACGAACGAGTGTCTCCAGGGACTCGAGACCACCGATCCCGGTGGCGACGGCCACGGTCACCCGGTTGGGGTCGATCTCTGGCTTCCCGGCCTGCCCGAACGCCTCTTCCGTGGCCACCAAGGCGAACTGGGTGAACCTGTCGATGCGGCGGGACTCCTTCTTGGCTATCCACGGCTCCGGGTCCCAATTCTCGATCAGCCGCGGCGCCGGGCCCGGCTTCTGCTGGAGCCCCTTCCAGAAGTCGTCGCTGCCGATGCCCGGCGCGCCCAGCATCCCCATCCCGGTCACCACGACTCGACGTTTGCTCATGTGATCCTCAGCTTCCGAAAACCGTTCGCTGCAACTCTCTCATTCCCCCGATCCAACGGTCGTAATCATTGGCCTTGTTCTGGAAGTACCTCTCCACTTCGGGGTGGGGCAGGATCAGGAAGGTTTCCCGACGCAAGGCCTCCACCACTTCATCGGCCACCTGCTCGGGCTCGAGGACATCGTCTCCGGCGATGGCGCGAAACGCCTCCGACCCGGCGAGGAGGGGTGTGTTCACGAACTGGGGGCAGAGACAGCTCACCTTGACCCCGGCGTCCCCGTAGGTGATCGAGAGCCACTCGGCGAGGGCGACTGCGGCGTGTTTGGTCACCGAGTACGGGGCAGCCTTGAGGTTGGTGAGGAGGCCGGCCGCCGAGGCGGTGGACAGGAAATACCCCTCGCCACGGGCGGTCCAGGCCGGGACGAGGCGGCTGGCCGCGTAGACGTGGGACATCACGTTCACGTGCCACATCCGGTCCCACTCCTCGAAGTCGGTTTGCTCGTCGGCGACTTTCCCGTAGCCGGCATTGGCGCAGAACAGATCCACGGGCCCGAAGCGATCCTCGACCTCGTCGATGAGGTCGTGGTTCCCCTTCGGGTCGGAGACGTCGAGCTGTCGTGCCACGCCCCCGGTCGCATCGGCCACCGCCTCGAGGCGCCCGAGGTCGAGATCGGCGAGAATGAGCCCCGCCGGGCCCTCCTTGGCGAAGCGTCGCGCCATGGCCTCGCCGATGCCGCTGGCGGCACCGGTGACCACCACCACCTTGTCGGCGATCTCCACACTGCGGAGCCTACGTGGCGCCTGACACAAGGCCCGGAGAGACTGCTAATCTCGAACAGATGTTCGCCAAGCTGCCCGAGCAGGGCTCTCTCTTCGGGGGAGACGAGGTGGTCTTCGACCCCGGCTTCTCCAACATCACCCGGGTCGATCTCGATGAGGAGGCCTGGCTCGACTATTGCCCGGTGTGGCTCGGTGGCGACGAGACCTTGTTCGGGGCGCTCACCGCGGGGGCGGAATGGGCCCAGCCGGTGGTTCGCATGTACGAGCGCGAGGTGCTGACTCCGCGGCTGGTGGCCAGGATCGACCCCGGGATCCACCCGGTGATCCCGGAGATGATCGACACCCTCTCCTCCCGCTACGGCCGTCGCCTCGACCAGGTCAGCGCGGGCTGGTACCGGGACGGCCGCGACTCGGTCGCCTTCCACGGCGACCGGGTGGCCAGGGAGCTCCCCGACGCCATCGTCGCCACGGTGTCGCTGGGAGGGGCCCGCCGCTTCTTGATCAGACCCAAGTCGGGAGGTGAGAGCCGGAGCTTCTCGCTAGGTCACGGTGATCTGGTCGTGATGGGCGGGAGCTGTCAGCGCACCTGGGAGCACGGTGTTCCCAAGGCCCGGTCCGCGGAGCCGCGGATCGCTCTCATGTTCCGGCACCTCTACGACTGAGCGGCGCTAGAAAGACGCCTGCTCCAGGAGGTCATTGCCACCCTTGACGGTGGCGATGAGACCGTTCGCCTGGGGCAGGAGATGCTCGTTGTAGAAACGGGCGGTGTTCACCTTGTCGGCGAGGAAGCTGGGCTCGGCTTCCGCCGGCTCTCGCTTGGCGGCGATCGCCGAACGCGCCATCAACCAGCCTCCGATCACCGTGCCGAACTGGCGGAGGAAGGGACTGGCCCCGGCAAGGGCGGCGTCGTAGTCGCCCGCAG
>JAHWLC010000031.1 GCA_019347585.1 Actinomycetota bacterium
TCGCCGAAGCCCAGGATCCCGGCGATCAGCAGGGCCGGGAATCGCTCGCGCTCGGTCTCGTAGTCGCGCACCACGGCGTTGTAGTAACGCCGGGCGTGGGCGATGTCGTTCTCGGTCCGGGTGAGCTCGGATTGGAGCTCGAGGAAGTTGGCGCTGGCGCGGAGCTCGGGGTAATCCTCGGCGAGCGCGATCAGCCGGTGCACGCGACGGGTGAGCCGGTTCTCCGCCTCCGAGCGGGCGCGCGGATCCGGCTCCCCCCCGGCGGCGGCCTCGACGCCGGCGCCGCCCGATCCGGCACCTACCTCTTCAGGCTCCCGGACGGGGAGCGGGAAGACGTGCGGGTCCTCGTCCGCTACTCGGCCGACGCCCCCACGGTCGTCTTCACCGGCAGCCTCCCCGACCCCGAGCGGTACCAGACCGTGTATGCCCGGACCCCGGGATCGGCGGCGGCGCCCACCGCCGGTCTCCACTTCCCCGAGGAAGTCTTCGCAGGGCTGTCGAGGCGCGGGATCGGGGTGGCCCGGGTCGATCTCCACGTCTCCATGGATACCTTTCGGCCCATGACCGTCGACGACGTCGCCGACCACCAGATGCACCGTGGCTATCGCTTCTTGTCCTTCGGCGACGCCATGTATGCCGAGCGGAGCCCCTCCTAGCCTGGTCTGGCATGTCCGCCATCACCTGGACCAAATCCGCCGAGGACGGACCCGCCCGGACCGGGACGCTGAAGACGCCGCATGGGGAGGTGCGGACCCCGGCTTTCATGCCGGTGGGGACGCGGGCGGCGGTCAAGGCGGTAGACCCCACAGACCTGGTGGCGCTGGGTGCGGAGCTGATCCTCGCCAATACCTACCACCTCATGCTCCGGCCCGGAGAGTCCCTGATCGAGGAGATGGGCGGGCTCCACGGCTTCATGGCTTGGGAGCGGCCCATCCTCACCGACTCCGGCGGGTTCCAGATCTTCTCCCTCGACCCGGAGATCGACGAGCAAGGAGCGACCTTCAGATCGGTCTACGACGGTGAAACGCTCCGGCTCACCCCTGAGGAGTCGGTGGCGGTGCAGGAGAGCCTGGGAGCCGACATCATCATGGTCCTCGACGTCTGCGTCGGTCTTCCCGCTCCGCGGGAGGTCGTCGAGAGCGGGATGTGGAGGACGCTGCGCTGGGCGGAGCGCTGCCTCGCCGCCCACTCCCGCGACGACCAGGCACTGTTCGGGATCGTCCAGGGCGGGGTCGACGCCGACCTCCGCAAGGCCAGTGCCGAGGAGACGGCGGCGCTGGGTTTCCCCGGCTTCGGCATCGGCGGTCTCTCCGTCGGCGAGTCCGCCGGCGAGCGGAACCTGGCGCTGGAAGCCGCGGTGAGCGGCCTCCCCGACGACAGGCCTCGGTACGTGATGGGGCTCGGCGACACCGAGGGGCTCCTCGAGGCGATCACCAGGGGCGCCGACCTCTTCGACTGCGTGATTCCCACGCGGCTCGCCCGGCATGGCAGAGTCCTCACCCGCCAGGGCGACTTCAACCTGAAGATCTCGGCGTATGAGACCGACGAAGGGCCCCTCGATCCGGAGTGCGGCTGTCACACCTGTGTCACCCACAGCAGGGCCTACCTCCGCCACCTGGTGCGGACGGGGGAGCTGAGCGCCCATCGCCTGCTCACCATCCACAATCTCGCCTACACCATGGATTTGGTGGCCGAAGCCGCCCGGGCGATCACCGAGAGCCGGCTGGCCGAGCTGATGGACGAGGTTCGGCGCCGGCGGCGGGTTTCGCCCTCGCAGGCTGACGCGCTCTAACCTCCCCGCCAGTCGACCACCCCACTGGAGGAACCGTGAGCATGGTTGTGCTTGCACAGGAGTCGGGAGCCGGGATCTCATCGCTGATCTTCCTGGCCGTGATGGTCGGGATCTTCTATCTGCTCATCATCCGGCCGCAGCGGAAGCGGGCCCGCGCCCAGCAGGAGCTCGCCGAGTCGCTGAGAATCGGGGACGAGGTGCGCACCATCGGCGGCATCCACGGCGTGGTCACCTCACTGGACGACACCAGCGCGGTGCTGCGGGTGGAAGACGGCCAGATCCGCATCTCCCGCCGCGCCATCGGGACCCGCATCGGGGACGAAGCCTGAGGTGGCCCGACGCCTGGTCGGGCTGGTCGTCGTCCTCGCCATCGCCTGGGGAGGGCTCGCCGCGATCCTCGCGCTGGGGATAACTCCCCGCCTCGGCCTCGATCTCCAAGGGGGCACCGCCGTGGTGCTCACCGCGCCGGACGGCACCGACCCCGAGCTGCTCGAGGTGGCAACCGACATCATGACCCGGCGGATCGCGGATTTCGGGGAGGTCCAGGAGCCCGACATCGCCATCTCGGGCGATGACACGGTGGTGGTGCAGCTGCCCGGCGTCGAGGACGAGGAGCGGGCGATCGCCGCAGTCGGACAAACCGGCTTGCTCAGCTTCCGACCGGTCCTCGACGCATTCTCCGGGGCGACCGGGCCGTTGGCAGGGACCGACACCGAGGGCATCGACCCCGAGACCGGTCTCACAATCGAAGACGACGTCGACGAGGAGGCCTATCTCCTCAACGAGACGGACTTCGGGACCGAAGTGCTCCATGTCGGGCCGTCCCGACTCGGCGGATCAGGGGTCAGCGACGCCATTCCCATCTTCGAGCCCACCTCGGCGGTGTGGGCGACCAGCCTCAGCTTCACCGGAGAGGGCGCCGAAGCGTTCGCCGCCCTGACCGCGGAGGCCGCGTCGTTCCCGGTAGGCGACCCGCGTCGGCAGATAGCCATAGTCCTCGACGGCGAGGTGATCTCGGCGCCTGCGGTCAACCCGGACGTCTCCCCGACCACCGGCATCAGCGGGGGCAGCGCACTCATCACTGTCGGGGCCTCGGAGGACGCCCAGGAGGAGGCCGGCGAGCTCGCGGTCGTCCTCCGCTACGGATCGCTTCCCGTGGCCTTCGAGGTCTCGGCGGTGCAGAAGGTGTCGGCTTCCCTTGGCACCGACTCACTTCGAGCCGGTCTGGTGGCCGGTTTGCTCGGCCTCGGGCTGGTGGCGCTCGCCCTGCTCGTGGTGTACCGGGCCCTGGGCCTGGTGGCGATCCTCGGGCTCACCGTGTTCTCGGCTCTGCTGGTGGCGCTGTTCGGGCTGCTCGGGGAGGCACAGGGTCTCACCCTCACCCTGGCCGGTGTGACGGGGATCATCGTCTCGATCGGGATCACTGCGGACAGCTACATCGTCTACTTCGAGCGGGTCAAGGACAAGATCAGGGAGGGAATGGCGGTCGAGGATGCCGGTGAGGAGGGCTTCCGGCTCGCCTTCAGGACGATCCTCACTGCCGACACGGTCTCGCTGCTGGCTGCGATCCTGCTCTGGATGCTCGCCGTCGGCGCAGTCAAGGGCTTCGCCATCGCCCTCGGCCTGGCCACGCTGCTCGACATCGTGGTCGCCCGCACCTTCACCCGTCGAGCGGTGCAGACGCTCGCCGAGACACCACTCGGGACCGGAGGCTGGTTCAGCATCGAGGGGGCGGCGCGATGAGCAGGTGGAGCCGGGTCAAGCGAGGGGAGACCGAGATCGACTTCGTCGGGTTGCGGCGGCGGTGGTTCACCATCTCGGCGGCCCTCCTCGTCGTCTCCTTGCTCGCACTGGGGCTGCTCCGCCTCAACTTGGGGATCGAGTTCGTCGGCGGCCTGGGGCTGCAGGGGCCAAATCCCGCCGGGGCCACGGTGGCCGAGGTGCGCTCCGCCCTGGAGGGGATCGGGGTGACCGAGTCGACCGTGCAGCTGCTCGACGAAGGGGAAGGGGTTCGGGTGACCACACCGGAGCTGGAGCCGGGCACCCAGGACCGGGCGGTGGAGGCTCTCGCCAGCGTGACCGAAGCCGATCCGGGCGAAATGTCGATCGAGGCGGTGGGCCCTACCTTCGGAGCTCTCGTGGCGAGGCGCGCCCTCGTCGCACTGGGGGTCTTCTTGGGAGCGGTGATCCTGTTCATCAGCTGGCGGCTCGAGCTGAAGATGGCTCTCGCCGGGCTGGCCGCCCTGTTCCATGACCTGATAATCACCGTCGGCGTCTACGCCCTCACCGGCTTCCCGGTGACTCCGGCGACGGTCGTGGCCGTGCTGGTGGTCCTCGGCTATTCCTTGTACGACACGGTGGTGGTGTTCGACAAGGTCGACGAGCTGGTGGCGCTCGAGGAGGAGAGGACCTACACCGAGATCGTCAACCAGGGGATGAACTCGGTCCTCGCCCGCTCTCTGGCCACCTCGCTGACGTCGCTGCTCCCCGTGGGGAGCATCCTCTTCGTGGGCGCGATCCTCCTCGGCGCCCCCACTCTGAGGGATTTCGCCCTTGCCCTTTTCGTCGGCATCGCCGCCGGGACCTATTCCTCGATCCTCGTAGCGGCGCCCCTGCTGGCCACCTGGAAGGAGACGGAGCCGGCCTGGGTGGAGAGGGCGGAGTGGGTGGAGCGCCGGGAGAAGGCCGGTAGACGCTGATCCGCCCGTAGACTTTCCTGTGATGGAACTCTCCTCCCTGATCCGCGATGTCCCCGACTTTCCCGAGCCGGGGGTGGTCTTCAAGGACATCACGCCGGTCCTCGGCGACGCCAGAGCCTTCGCCGAGCTGATCGAGGCCCTCACCGCGCCCTTTGTCGACGCCGGCGTCGCCAAAGTGGCCGGGATCGAGGCGCGCGGCTTCACCCTGGCCGCTCCGGTGGCGGTTCATCTGGATGCAGGGTTCATCCCGCTGCGCAAGCGGGGCAAATTGCCCTACGACACGGTGCGCGAGGAGTACGCGCTCGAGTACGGGACAGACGCACTCGAGGTGCATGTCGATGCGGTGACTGAAGGCGAGAAGGTGCTGCTGGTCGACGACGTGATCGCCACGGGCGGTACCGCGGCTGCCGCCATCCGCCTGCTTCGCCGTATCGGCGCCGAGGTCGTCGGGCTCTCCGTGTTCATCGAGCTGGTCTTCCTTGGCGGTGCCGGGCACCTCGACGAAGTTCCTCTCCATGCTCTCCTCAAATACGACTGAGTTCTCCAGCGCCACGCTGGACGACGTCCTCGACGCCTTCACCAACCACCACCCGGACGGGGACACCGACCTGCTGCGGCGGGCCCACGCCTGGGCCGCCAAGGCCCACGCCGGCCAGCGGCGGAAGACCGGAGACCCCTATATCACCCATCCGGTGGCGGTGGCGCACATGCTCGCCGAGTACGGCCTCGACGAGCCCACCATCGCCGCCGCCCTCCTCCACGACACCGTCGAGGACACCTCGCTCAGCCTCGAGGAGATCGGGTCCGAGTTCGGCAACGAGATCGCCCGTCTCATCGACGGGGTCACCAAGCTGGACCGGGTCCGTTACTCGAACCGGGAGCAGGCGCAGGCCGCCAGCATCCGCAAGATGGTGGTGGCCATGGCCCAGGACGTGCGGGTGCTGATCGTCAAGCTCTTCGACCGGCTCCACAACCTGAGGACCGTGAGTGCCCTCCGCCCCGAGAAGCAGGTCAGGGTGGCGCGGGAGACGCTCGATGTCTACGCCCCTCTCGCCCACCGACTCGGGGTCCAGGAGATCAAGCACGAGTTCGAGGACCGCTGCTTCGCCATCCTCTACCCGGGCCCCAACGCCGAGATCGAGGCCAAGCTCGCCGAGGCCGCCCCGGAGCGGGAGGCTTTCATCGAGAAGATGGTCACCGAGATCGAAGGGATGCTCTCCGACGCCGGGATCGAGGCCAAGGTCACCGGCCGCCCCAAGCACCAGTACTCGATCTATCGAAAGATGCTGGAACAGGACCGGCCCTTCGAGGAGATCCACGACCTAATCGGGATCAGGGTCATCACCGCCAACACCAGGGACTGCTACGCCGCTCTCGGGCTGGTCCACAGCCACTGGGTCCCGGTGACGGGGCGGTTCAAGGATTACGTGGCCATGCCCAAGATCAACCTCTACCAGTCACTGCACACGACGGTGATCGGGCCCGACGGCAAGCCACTCGAGATCCAGATCCGGACCGAGGAGATGCACATGCGCGCCGAGTCCGGGATCGCCGCCCACTGGCGGTACAAGGAGGGCGACATCTCCAGTCTCCCCACCATGGACATCGGGTCGATCGACGAGGATCCCGAGGAGTTCCTGGCCAACCTCAAGCTGGACCTCTACCTCGACGAGGTGTTCGTCCTGACTCCCGACGGCGACGTCAAGGAGATGGCGACCGGATCCACCGCGGTCGACTTCGCCTACGCGGTCCACACCGAGGTGGGGCATCGCTGTGTCGGGGCCAGGGTGAACGGCCGGCTGGTCCCGTTGTCCACCAAGCTCTCGTCCGGCGACATCGTCGAGATCCTGACCTCCAACTCGCCGGACGCAGCTCCCAGCCGGGACTGGCTGAAGGTGGTCCGCACCGGCAAGGCCAAGGGGAAGATCAGGCAGTGGTTCCAGAAGGAGCGCCGTGATCAGGACCTCGCCGAGGGGAGGGAGCAGGTAATGGACCTGTTCAAGCGGGAGGCCGCCGACTTGAGCGCGTCCGATCGTGAGGAGCTGGTCACAGCGGTGGCGGGGGAGCTGGGGCAGCGGGATGCCGAGTCGCTCTATATCGCGATCGGCGCCGGCAAGGTGTCCTTCGACTCGGTGTCCACCCGTCTCACCAGGAGGCTGAGCCCCGATACCGGGGACGAGCTGTTCCGGCCTCCCCGGCGGCGGAGGTCCGTCGATGGAGTGCAGGTGGTGGTGGAAGGCCAGGAGGACATGCTGGTCCATCTGGCCAACTGCTGTTCGCCGGTGCCGGGCGACGCCATCGTCGGTTACGTCACGGTGGGCCGGGGCGTGTCGGTGCACCGCTCCGACTGCACCAATGTCTCCAGCCTCAGCGAACGGAGGGAGCGAGCGGTCGAAGTCTCCTGGCCCAGCGGGTCAGGCGCAGCGGCGTTCGTCGTCTGGATCCAGGTGGAGGCGCTGGACCGGACCCGTCTCCTCAGGGACGTCACCGCGGTGGTCAGCGACACCGGGGGCAATATCACGGCGTCTTCAACCACCGTGGGCACCGACCGGGTGGCGGTGCTGAAGTACGAGGTGGAGCTGTCCGACCCCTCCCAGCTTCCCCGTCTCCTCAACGACCTGCGCGCCGTGGACGGGGTGTTCTCCGCCTTCCGTCTCGCCAACGACCCCGCGGCGAGCTGATGATCCTGCGCATCCCGGCCTGGGTCGCCGACACCAATGCCTACATCGTCACCGCCGGAGGGAGAGACCAGGCGATCATCGTCGACGCGCCACCCGAGCCCGAGCTGATCGGCTCCGAGCTCGCCGAACGCGGGCTCGCGGCGGTGGGGATCCTGCTCACCCACGGGCACGTCGACCACACCGGCGGTGCCGGCCGGCTCGCCGAGGCGACCGGGGCGCTCACCTATGTCCATCCCGAAGACGACTTCCTCACCCTTCATCCCGAAGAGCAGCTGCGCCGGATCTTCGGGATGACGCCACCGGGGTCCTACGAGGTGCCGGACCGGAGGGAGAGCCTGGAGCACGGCCAGAAGCTGGAGCTGGCGGGGCTGGCGCTGGAAGTGCGGCACACCCCAGGCCACACCCCCGGCCATTGCTGCTTCTATTGGGATGAGGAGGGTGTCCTCTTCGCTGGGGATCAGCTCTTCGCCGGCTCCATCGGGCGCACCGACCTCCCCGGGGGCTCGATGGCCCAGCTCATGGAGTCGATGCGCCAGGAGGTGATGGTCCTCGACGACGAGGTCAGGGTCCTGCCGGGCCACGGCCCCGAGACGAAGATCGGGACCGAGCGAAGGTCGAATCCGTTCGCCGAGATGTGGGGCGGCGGCGGCCACCGGTAACCTCGCGCATCCGATGAGCTTCCAGCCCCCCAAGGGGACCAACGACGTCCTCGCGCCCCGCTCCGAGGGGTGGCGCCGAGCCTTGCGTCTCTGGGACGATTGGAGCGGGCGGTACGGCTACCCCCTGGTGATGACCCCGATCTTCGAGGCCACCGAGCTGTTCGAGCGCGGGGTGGGAGATACCAGCGAGGTGGTGACCAAGCAGATGTACACCTTCACGGACAAGGGTGGCCGCGAGATCTCGCTGCGTCCGGAAGGGACGGCCGGGGTGGTGCGCGCCTACCTCGACTCGGGAGGGCAGGGAGCCTGGAAGGGGGCCTACTCCGGGCCGTTCTTCCGCTATGAGCAGCCTCAGAAAGGGAGGTTCCGCCAGTTCTGGCAGGTCGGAGTGGAGTACCTCGACGTGGAGGGCCCCACCGCCGACGCCGAGGTCATCGAGCTCGGCTATCGCTACCTCGTCGACCTCGGCGTACCCGGGCTGGAGCTCCTCATCAACTCATTGGGCACCCCCGAGAGCCGCTCCGATTTCACCGAAGCGCTTCGGGGCTACCTGCGCAGCATGGAGGAGGGCCTCAGCGAGGACTCGGTCCGGCTCATCGAGGAGAACCCGCTCCGGGTCCTCGACTCCAAGACCGACCAAGAGGTCCTGACCGACCCGCCGCGCATGGTGGACTTCCTCTCGGAGGAGGACCGGGCGCACTACCAGGCGGTCAAGGATGCCCTCGACTCGCTCGGTATCGCATACCGCGAGGACCACCGCCTGGTCAGGGGGCTCGATTACTACACCCGGACCACCTTCGAGTACGTGGCCTCCGATCTCGAAGCGGCCCAGAACGCGGTCGGTGGCGGGGGGCGTTACGACGGCCTCGCCGAGGCCATCGGGGGGCGCCGGGTCCCCGGGGTGGGGTTCGCCCTCGGCATCGATCGGATCCTCCTCGCCCTGGGCGAGCCGGGGCACGACCATCTGGAGGCGTACCTGGTATCCGAGACGGGTCCCGAGGAAGCTCTCGGGGTGGCGTCACGTCTGAGGGAATCGGGTCTGCGGGTCGACTTCGACACCGAGGGCCGCTCGCCCAAGG
>JAHWLC010000032.1 GCA_019347585.1 Actinomycetota bacterium
TGTCAACGAGCGTCGTGCTCGCCCCGGCGAGGACCTGATCTCGGCCATGGTCGAGGTCGAGGAGGAGGGGGAGGAGCTCACCGATTTCGAGATCGTAGGCACATCGATCCTCACTCTGAACGCTGGTCATGAAGCCACCGTGCACGCCATCGGCAATGCCTTGCTGGCGCTGGCCCGACGGCCCGACTCCTATCGCCAGCTCACCGGCGGCGGAGTCGATATGTCCACCGCCGCCGACGAGATGCTTCGTTACGACTCACCACTGCAGATGTTCGAGCGGTGGGTGCTGGAGGACACCCAGCTCGACGGTCACCGCATGGGGAAGGGGAGCAAGGTGGGGCTGCTCTTCGGCTCGGCCAACCGCGATGAGTCGGCATTCGAGGAACCCGACGAAATCCGCCTCGACCGCAGCCCCAACCCACACGTCGCCTTTGGCGCCGGGGTCCACTATTGCGTGGGGGCTCCACTGGCCAGGGTGGAGCTGGAGACGGCGCTGGGCCGTTTCGCCGCCCGGGTGGGCGCGATCGAACTGATCGACGCTGGAGACCGGATCGAGAGCCTGGTCTTCAGAGGGATGGGGAGGATCGAGCTGGCCCTCGAGCCGGCCTAGTGGGGCCCTCAGCCCCCGGTGGTGGTGTTGGTCACCGGATTGGCGGGGCGACCGATCACGGTGATCTCATCGATGGCCAGCTCGCCGAAGACGTTCTCGTTGACGACTTCGGCCCGATAGGCGGACTCCACCGTGATCTCGATCCAGTTGGCGTTGAGTGCCGCGTAGTTGACGTTCTGCTTGCCGGGCAGGTCCTCCAGCTCCTCGATCACCGGGGAGAGCGAGCCCTGGGCGTTGATGGTCAGGCCCCGGGCCCTGAAGTTCTGGTGGAATCGGATGTCGTCGCTGATGTTCCCCCAAACGATCTGGGTCACGATCATGGGCTCGCTGAAGAGGAGCCTGATGGTGACACTCTGTTCGGCGGCCTCCAACTCTTCCCAGTCGACCTGGTACTCGGCCTCGGTCCCGGAGTAGAGATTGGAGCAGCTGAAGGCCCCGATCCCCTCCGGGGTGCACTGGGCGGTGAGGATCGGGATGGGAGCGGGCTCGACGGCCTCGACGACGCTGGTCGGGGTGGCGTCGGCGGTCGTCTCGGTGGCCACCGCGTCGCCGCCGTTGATCAGATTGAAGAACAAGGCGATCAGGATGACCAGGAAGAGCAGGCCGCTGATCCCCAGCGCCGCCCGCACCCCGGCTGTCGCCTGGACCGCGGGACGGGGCGCGGTGGGAAGGGGCCCCTGCTGGAGTCGCGCCCCGCATTCCTGGCAGTGCCGGTTCTGTGGCGGGTTCTCCGCGCCACAGGAGGGACAGGGGATGGTCCGGGTGGGCCCGGTGCGCGTCACCGCTTCACGGCGGGAAGCCTCGGGAGGCGGTTCGCTGCCCAGGGAGAACTCCTCGTAGGGGCCGTCTGAGGTGACGCTGATGACGTTGCTCCCGCGCGAGGGACGCGACGGGCTCATCGGGTCGATGAACCCGCCGCACTCGGGGCAGAACTGCTCATCGGCGGCGACCCTCGCGCCGCAGTGCTCACAGACTTGGGAGACCACATCCCTCCTTCAGGGTTATTGTGCCACGGCGAATGGGCATCCTGGCCGTGCGAACCTACGAGCCATGGACGATCACATCGATCCTGGCCGGTGTCGTCTTGTTCGCTCTGGTCGTAGGCATCTTGATTTTCGCAGTCGGCCGGGGCAATCGTTAACCGATGGCGGCCTCATTCACCTGCGCGTCCTGTTCCTACCGCTCGCCAAAGTGGATGGGCTTCTGCCCCCAGTGCGGCGTCGCCGAGCCTCTGGTGGAGACCCGGGAGCGGCCCACTCGCCCGAGCCGGCTCGCAGCGAGCACCACGGTGTCTGCTGCCAGTTCGCAAAAGGGAGAGAAGCGCCTGGCCACCGGATGGCTCGAGGTGGACCGCGTCCTCGGCGGAGGGCTGGTGGCCGGGTCGGTGGTGCTGTTGGGCGGTGAGCCGGGGGTGGGCAAGTCGACGCTGCTCCTGCAGCTCGCCTCGGCTGTCGGGACCCGCGGGGCGACCGCGCTGGTGGCCAGTGCCGAGGAATCGGTGCAGCAGGTAGCCATGCGGGCCGAGCGTCTCGGTATCGCCGAGGAGGGTGTGGAGCTGGTAGCGGACGACGACGTGGATGCCATCGTCGCCCTCGCCGAGCAGCGATCGCCCCAGGTTCTCGTGGTCGACTCGATCCAGACGGTGGGTGTGGCGGAGATCCCCTCGGCTCCGGGCGGCGTCTCCCAGGTCAGGGAGTCGGCAGCCCGGCTCATCCGCATGGCGAAGGTGACCGGCACGGCGGTGGTGCTGGTGGGCCACGTCACCAAGGAAGGCGGCTTGGCGGGGCCCAAGATCCTCGAGCACCTGGTCGACGTCGTGCTCTACCTGGAAGGCGACCCCGATCGGGGTCTCAGGGTCCTCCGCAGCCAAAAGAACCGGTTCGGGGCCACTCATGTCTCCGGGATGTTCGACATGCGCTCGGACGGGCTGGTCGAGGTCGACGATCCCTCGAAGATGTTCCTCGACGGCTGGGAGCCCGGTGTTCCGGGGACGGTGGTCTTCCCCGCCGTGGAGGGGAGGAGGTCGGTCCTGGTCGAGGTGCAGGCCCTGGTGGCGCCCACCCAGCACAGCCAACCGCGCCGCTCGATCCGGGGTCTCGACCCCGCCCGGGTCAACCAGGTTCTCGCCGTGCTCCACAAGCACGCCGGGATCTCACTGTCGGACATGGAGGTCTACGTGAACGTGGTCGGAGGTTGGCGCATCGACGACCCGGGTTGCGACCTGCCTCTGGCGCTGGCGGTCGCATCCTCGGCGTCCAACACGCCTCTGGGGCGTCTCGCCGCCTGGGGCGAGGTCGGTCTCACCGGGGAGGTGCGCGCGATCCCCTTCGAGGCCCGTCGCCTCGAGGAGGTGAGCCGGATGGGCCTCGACACCCAGCTCGCCCCCACCGGCGGGACCCCGCTGCGGCTGGTGGAGGTCCTGGAGCAGGCTGGCATCGCGGCTTCCGCTCCCAGGCCACGGTGATAGCCTGGGGCTCGTGGGTGGCCAGTCGATAAGCGAGACCCTGGAGCGACTAGCCCCCGGCACCAACATGCGCGTGGGCCTGGAGCGCATCATCCAGCAGGGCAAAGGTGGCCTTGTCGTCCTGGGCAGCAATCAGAAGGTGGTGGGGGCCAGCTCGGGTGGGTTCACCCTCAACGGCGCCACCTTCACCCCGGCACGCCTCGCCGAGCTCTCCAAGATGGACGGCGGGATAATCCTCGACGACGGATGGGGGACCATCCTTCGTGCCAACGTCCACTTCATCCCCGACGGCTCGATTCCCACCGAGGAGACCGGTGCCCGTCATCGCACCGCAGAGAGGCTCGCCGTGGAGACCGGAGTGCCGGTGGTGGCGGTGAGCGAGGGGCGCAAGCTCGCCACTCTCTTCTACGAGGGCGAGAAGATCGAGCTCGCCTCCGCGACGGAGCTGGCAGCGCACATCAACCAGGACCTCTTGAGCCTGGACCGTCTCCGCTCCCGTCTCGACGATGCCGAGCGGAGGCTGACCCGCTTCGAGGTGGCCGGTCTGGCGACCTATCGCTTCGCCGTGACCGTCATCCAGCGTGCCGAGATGGTGGACAGGATGGGCAAGCTGGTGGCGGACCGGACCGTCACGCTGGGTGACGAAGGGCTGCTGGCGACGGTCCAGCTCAACGATCTGATCACCGGGGTGGAGCACACCCGGCGCATGGTCCTCCTCGACTACCTGAAGCCCCTGAGGGCGGGCTCGGTGGAGCGGGCCATCGAGGACCTGGAGGATCTGTCCACGCCCGATCTCGAGGATCTCTGGAAGGTGGCCAAGATCCTCGACTTCGCCGATCTCGACGAGCCGGTGGAGCCGCGCGGCCACCGTCTGCTCGCCCGGGCCAGCCGCCTCCCCGATCCGGTCCGTGACGACATCGTCCGCCACTTCGGGTCACTGACCAGGCTGCTCTCGGCGAGCGTCGACCGGCTCACCGAGGTGGAAGGGGTGGGCGGCACCCGGGCGGCCCAGCTCAGGGCGTTTTTCGAGCGCCTCCAGACGGTAGCCCTCGACGAGCCGATCCTCGATTGAACTCGCCCCCACCTAGACTCCGGCAGCGGACATGGCTCAGACCAGCAAGTACTCGGTAGGAGACAAGGTCGTCCATCCCCAGCACGGCGCGGCGACCATTCAGAAGAAGGTCAAGCAGGACTTCGACGGCGAGAAGCGGGACTACTTCCTCCTGGAAATCGCCACCGAGCAACTAACCGTGATGGTGCCGGTGGAGACGGTCGAGGACCTGATCAGACCGGTGATCTCCAAGACGAAGTCTCGTGAGGTGCTGAAGGCGCTCAAGGGAGAGCCCGAGGAGGCCGGGTCGAATTGGAGCCGCTGGTACAAGGTGCTCAACGAGAAGATGACCTCAGGCGACATCTTCCAGGTGGCCGAAGTGGTCCGTGATCTCTCCTACGCCCAGCAGACCAAGGGGATCAGCCCCGCCTTGAAGCGCATGCTGTCCAAGGCGCGTCTCACCCTGAGCTCCGAGCTCGCCTTCAGCCTGGAGGTGTCCGAGGAGGATGCGGTCAAGAAGCTGGACCGCGCTCTTCCCAAGGTCGAACCCGACGAGGAATGACCTCGGCGGTGGCCCCCGGGCCCCGGGTCGGCTGGGGCATCGACTCCCACCCGTTCAACAGCGAGCCTCCGCTTCTCCTCGGTGGCGTGGCCGTGTCCGAGGAGGTGGGCGCCGAAGCCACATCTGACGGTGATGTCCTGGCCCACGCAGTGATCGACGCCATCCTCGGGGCGTGCGTCCTCGGCGACATCGGAGACCATTTCCCCTCATCTGACCCCGAGATGGCCGGAGCCGATTCCATGGAGATGCTGGGAGCGGTGGCTCGTCTTGCCGAAGAGGCCGGCTGGCGGGTGAGCCATCTCGACGCCACCGTCGTCGCCGATGAGCCGAGAGTGGGCCCGCACCGGGAGGCGATCAGGGCCGCTCTGGCCGCCTCACTGGGAGTGGACACGGCGGTGGTGTCGGTGAAGGCCACGGGGACCGACGGCCTCGGCTTTCTCGGGCGCGGCGAGGGGATCATGGCGACCGCCGTGGTCACCGTGACGCACCAGTCTCAGCTTTTGTGAGCGGCTCTTAAGATCGGACGATGATCCGGGTCCAATCCACCCTTCACCGCTCCGCGGTCCCCTTGGAGACGCGGGCGGAGGGCAAAGTGGCCATGTACGTCTGCGGGCCCACCGTGCAGTCCGAACCCCACGTCGGGCACGGCCGCTATGCGGTCGCCTTCGACGTGATCCGCCGCTACCTGGTCTGGCGGGGCTTCGAGGTCACGTATGTCAGCAACGTCACGGACATCGAGGACAAGATCATCGCCGCCGCCGCCGAGGCCGGGGAGCCCACGGAGACGCTGGCCAACCGCATGGCCGAGCGCTTCGACCGGCTCTTCCGGCGTCTCGGGGTGCTTCGTCCCGACCACGAACCCAAGGCGACAGAGCACATCGCAGACATCATCTCGCTGATCTCGAAGCTGATCGAGCGGGGTCTCGCCTACGAGCGGGAGGGAAGCGTCTACTTCTCGGTCCGGGGCCTGGAATCGTACGGCAAGCTGTCGGGGAGGGACCCGGACGAGTTGCGGTCCGGCTACCGGATCGAGGTCGATGAGGCCAAGGAGGACCCGCTCGACTTCGCCCTCTGGAAGGCCATGAAGCCCGGCGAGCCATTCTGGGACTCCCCCTGGGGCGCGGGCCGCCCCGGATGGCACATCGAGTGCTCGGCGATGGCCTCCCGCTTCCTGGGCGACGACTTCGACATCCACGGCGGCGGTACCGACCTCATCTTCCCCCACCACGAGAACGAGATCGCCCAGAGCGAGGGAGCGAGCGGGAAGACATTCGCCAGGTATTGGCTACACAACGGGATGGTCAACCTGAGCGGGGAGAAGATGGCCAAATCGGAGGGAAGGATCGTCGACCTCGCCACCGTCCTCGACGCCCACGGGGGCAGGGCCCTCCGCATGCTCTACGTCCGTGCCCACTACCGATCCCCGATCGAGTACGGCGAGGAACTCCTCGAGTCGGCGGTGGAGGCACTGGACCGGCTGGATCGGTTCCGGGAGCGGTCCGAGGCCGGCGAGCCCGATCCCGAGGCGATCGAGCAGTTCATCGAGGTGATGGACGACGACTTCGGCACCCCACAGGCTGTCTCGCTCCTGTTCGACCTGGTGAGAGAGGGCAACCGTCGGCTCGACGAGGGCGAGGACGCCTCGGGTCTGGCCGGGACGGTCGAGGAGATCGTGGTAGTGCTCGGCCTCGACGACGCCGAGCCGGCGCCGCAGAGCTCGCTGGAGATGCAAGTCGAGGAGATCGAACGTCTGGTGGCTCTTCGTGATGCGGCCCGCGAGGAAGGCAGGTTCGATGAGGCCGACCGGATCAGAGACGAGCTGAGCTCGGCTGGAGTGGTCCTCGAGGACGGGCCCGATGGCACCCGCTGGCTTCGGGCATAGGGTCGAAGGTCTCCACGCCGTTGCGGCGGCGGCCCGAGCCGGGCGGGTCGAGCGTCTCTTCGTCGAGCGGGCGAAGCGCTCCCGCCCCGAGTTCGAGTCGATCATCGCAGCGGCGGGTACCGGCGTGGTGACGGCCGTCGACGACATCGAGGAAATCGCCACCATCGAGGGCTCCCAGGGCTTGGTTGCCGATTGCAGGCCCCTCCTCCCGGTTGGCCTCGACCACCTCGCCGGGCTCTCGGCCGCCCTGATCGTCCTCGACCACCTGGAAGATCCGCACAACGTGGGGGCGATCGCCCGGAGCGCGCTGGCCGCGGGGTCGAGCGGCATGGTCGTATCGCAGCGCCGAGCCGCCCCCCTCACGGCCGTCGCCTTCAAAGCGGCGGCGGGCGCCCTGGAGGACCTCCCGGTGGCGGTGGTGGGCTCGATCCCCGAGGCGTTGAGCCGGCTCCGCGATCTCGGCGTCTGGACGGTGGGTCTCGCCGCCGGCGCGGCACACAGCCTTTTCGGCCTCGGGCTGCTCACCGAGCCGGTCGCGGTCGTGATCGGTGCCGAGGGCTCGGGCTTGTCCCGGCTCGCCGCCGAGCGCTGCGACCTCCTCGTCTCGATCCCGATGGGGTCCGGGGTGGAGAGCCTCAACGCATCGGTTTCGGCTGCGCTTGCCTCATTTGAGATAATGAGGGCTCGCGCAGCGATGGTTGAATGACAGGCCGGGTTAGCTCAGCTGGTTAGAGCAGCTGTTTTGTAAACAGCAGGTCGTCGGTTCGATTCCGGCACCCGGCTCGCTGGATTCTCCCTCCCTTGCCATCCCGCGCGGCGAACCCAGGGTTCCACACGTCGTAATACGCGGTCTCGGACCCTGGGCTGGGGTCGTGCCCAGCAGCATTAGAAGGCGGATTGCCTTGGACTGGGCCGGGGTAGGAATACGCTCTTTCGGGTGTTGAGTCGTGACGAGAAGGCGATTCTGGAGTTCGAGCGCTCCTGGGGGACTGCCGGGGCCAAGGACCGGGCCATCGAGGCGGTGCTCGGGCTCAGCTCCGCCTGCTATTACGAGATCCTGTCCTCGTTGGTCTCACGCCGGACCGCCATGGAGCACGACCCGCTGACGGTGCGCAGGGTGCTCCGTCTCATCGAGATCGAGCCTGAGGCGGCGGCCTCGTGACCGAGAAGGGCCGGCACACCGACGGCGCCTCCACCGGGTTCTACCGCGACCTGGCGATGATGGTGCTCGGCATCCTCGCCCTGGGCGCGGCGATATTCCTCCTCCTCTTCTGGCTCGCCGAGGGGCCCGAACAAGGACCACCGACCACTCCCCTCGCTGCCGCCGCCACCACCGTGACCACCGCTCCCGAGACCACCATGTCGACCGCGGCGACCACCGAGGTCACCACCACGACCACCGTGCCCACCAGCACCACCGTGCCCGTGCGCCCACCCGAGGAGGTGCGGGTGGTGGTGCTCAATTCCATGGGTCTGGCCGGCGCCGCCGGGCGCTTGACCGAGGAGCTGGAAGAGGCGGGATACCAGCCTCTCCAGGCCGACGACTACGAGCCCGAGCTCGATCCCTCACGGATCTGGTACCGGGAAGGCTTCTCGGCCGAGGCCAACGTCTTGCTGGAGTACCTGCCCGACGCCGTGGTCCAGCCCCTCGAGGACGAAGATCTCCAGGAGGGGGCGGATGTGATCATGATCCTCGGGTCCGGTTACGAGGAATGACCCATCGGGCCCCCGGCCCGTCCCCGCCCAAGATCTGGCTTCTGCCGGTTCTTGCCCTCATCGCGCTCGCCGGGCTGGTCCTCTCCGGGGTCCTCAGCCGCTCCCTTGCCCTCGACTTCGTCGCCTGGTGGCCGATATGGGCCCTGCTGGCGCTTCTCACCCTGCTGGCCCGGGGCCGTCGCTTGGGGCGGGTGCGGCTCTCCGGGCTGGTGCCGGTCATCGCCATCCTGCTCATCGGTCTTCTGGTGGCCGCCCATCTCCTGGCCTGGCCGGCGATGCCCTCCACCAGGCTTGCTCTGGTCGGGCCACCCGCCGCTGCTGTGGAGACCGCCGCCCTCTCGGCGCGGATCGATGGGGAGATCCGACTGAGAGCGGGTGCGGAATACCTCTACCGGGTGGAGCCGCTGCGTCTCGGCGGAGACATCGCAGTGCCCGACGCCAGGGAGCAGACGGCGGAGTCGGCAGTGGTGATCGAACTGCTTCCCCATCCCGATCCCGGCTTCTACGGCTTCTCCGGCTGGGACGTCGTGCTGAGCGCGGCACCGGCGTGGAGCCTGACCCTGCA
>JAHWLC010000033.1 GCA_019347585.1 Actinomycetota bacterium
GAGGCGGCCCAGGCCTCGCGCCTCACCAGCTCCCGGGCCTCCCGCCGCACCGTCTCGTCCGGTCGCAGCTCGCGGGCCGGATAGGCCACCAGCCCGGGGGCGGACTCCTCGGATCGCTGGCTGGCCACGGAGAAGAATCGGGTCTCGTCCACCTGGTCGCCCCAGAAGTCGAGCCGCACCGGACGGTTGGACTGGGCCGGGAAGACATCCACGATGCCGCCCCGGACCGCCATCTCCCCTCTCCCCTCGACCCGATCGGTGCGGTGATAGCCGGCATCGGCGAGACGACGGGTGAGCAGCTCGATCTCCGTCTGATCCCCGGGGCTCGCCGTGATCGGCTCGACCGCAGACGGGCTCAGCCTCTGGATGACGCTGCGCACGCTGGCCACCACGATGCAGGGCTCCCCGGCGAGGCGATGCCGCGCCTCGGCCCGGGCGGCCATGGTGAGCGTGTTGGGCGAGACGTGCTCGAACGGGAGCGTCTCCCACGCCGGGGCGGCGAACACCTGATCGGTGAAGAGGCCGAGGTCGTCGGCCAGCTCCTCGGCCTCCGTCTCCCCCGGGACGACGACGAGCAGGGTCTCGCCGAGCTGGGAGAAGAGGCCGGCGACGGCGAAAGCTCTGCCCCGGGCCGGCACCGCCCACAGCGAGTCGAGGGCGGGCAACGGCTGGGAGCGCCAGCCGGCGAGAAGGGGTGCCAGGGGGGCGGTCATCCGTCGGCCGATGGTACGGCAAGCGCGGCGTTGACAGGCCGCGAAAATAAATGGTCGATTTCGCTTGCGCTCATCCGCGACGTTGGGTACAAATACATCGTCTAGCCGAGGGGCCCTTCGGGGTCACTCGGCTAGACAATTTTTGTGCCCTTCTCCGGTTGGAGAAGACCTTCCTCCTCGAACCATCTCACCGTCCTGCCCAGCGTGTTTGCCACCGGCGTGTACTCGAGGCCCAGCTCGACGGCCGCCTTGGAGCCGTCGTAGCGATGCCCGAACCGCATCACCCTCGCCATTTCACGACACAGCGGTGGGCGTCGCCCCGCCAAGCTGAAGACCGCCTCTACGAGCCAGGCGGCCACCGCGAGCGCCTCCGGGGGGATCATCCTGACCCGCGAAGTCCTCCCGGTGAGCGAGGTGAGGAGCCCCAGCGCTTCCCCCGTGGACAGGGTGGCCCCGCTGAGTAGATACCTCTGCCCGGGCTTTCCCCGCTCGGCGGCGAGGAGGTGGCCCCGGGCGCAATCGTCGACGTCGACGAAGGAGATCGTGGTGTCGATCGCGACCGGGAGCCTGCCCCGGGCCGCGGCGAGCAGGATCCGACCGGTCCCCGTCGCCCGCCCCGGGCCCTGCACCGATGAGGGGTTCACCGCCACCACCTCCAGGCTCGCCGGAGCGGCGAGGGCGACCATCTCGGCGCCAACCTTGCTCCGCTCGTACTCGGAGAGATACCAACCGCGGTGGTCCGTCTCCTCGTGGCCCATCTCCCCACTCCTCTGCCCGACGGTCACCGCCGACGAGGTGTGGACCAGCCGCGGCACCGCCGCCTCCGAGCACGCCTCCACGACCATCCGGGTCCCCTCCACGTTCACCCGCCACATCAGACCGGGATCACGCGGGCAGAGCTCGTTGACCCCGGCGACGTGGAAGACCCGCTCGCATCCCTCGACCAGCGCCCCGAGAGCCGAGCGGTCGAGCAGGTCACCGTGCACCGGGACCGCGCCGAGAGCGGCGAGCCCGGCCGCGGCCGCGTCGGAACGAGCGAGGGCGCGCACCTCATGGGCCGCCGCCACCAGATGTCTGAGAACGGCGGCCCCGACAACCCCGGAGCCGCCGGTGATGGCGACCCTCACGCCCTCACTTCGGTGGGCTCGGCCCGGACCACACTCCAGAAGGCGACGATGTACCCCCAGGCCGAGCCGATGGTGGCGATCACCGCCACCAGCATCGCCCACTGGTCGAGGTACCAGGGCCCCCAGCGATCGGCGAGACGGATGAAGGCGAGGAAGATCGCCAAATACTGGCTGACAGCCTTGATCTTGCCCCAGGTCGACGGTTTGATCAGCCCCCCTCGCTGCGCCACCACGCCGCGCAGCGCCATGACCGCGAACTCCCGGAAGATGATCACCGAGGCAGGCCATATCGACACCCGACCCACCGAGACCAGGGCGAGGAGGACCCCGGTGACCAGGATCTTGTCCGCCGTGGTGTCGAGGAAGGCGCCGAGCAGAGTGCCCCCGCTGGTCCGCCGGGCCCACCACCCGTCGACGAAGTCGGTGAAAGTGGCCAGGGCGAAGAGGCCCGCAGCCACCAACAGGTGGTTGTCGATGTGATCGGCGCGGGCGAAGGCCATGATCGGCGCGACCATCGCCACCCGGAAGATCACCAGCGCGTTCGGAAAGGAGATGTAGACACCTCGGGTCGGCCATGCAGATGATAAGCCGGGGGCCGGAGCGAGTCCCTATGCCCAGTCCAGCGACCGCCCGATCGCCTGCCGCCACCGGCCCAGCAGCCGGCCCCGCTCATCCTCGCCCATCCCCGGCGCCCAACGGCGGTCCTCCGCCCACTTCGACCTGACCTCGTCGAGCCCTGACCAGAAGCCCACGGCGAGGCCGGCGCCATAGGCCGCCCCCAGCGCAGTGGTCTCCGCGACGGTGGGCCGCACCACGTCGACGCCGAGGATGTCCGCCTGGAACTGCATGAGCAACTCGTTGCCGGTCATGCCACCGTCCACCTTGAGCTCGGTGAGCTCCATACCCGAGTCGGCGGTCATGGCCTCGGTGACGTCCCGGGTCTGAAAGGCGGTGGCCTCGAGGGCAGCCCGGGCGATGTGCCCGCCGGTGGCAAAGCGGGTGAGCCCCACGATCACGCCGCGGGCGTCCGGCCTCCAATGCGGTGCGAAGAGGCCGGAGAACGCGGGCACGAAGTAGACGTCGCCGTTGTCCTCGACCGAAGCCGCCAGAGTCTCGACCTCCTCGGCGGAGTCGATGATGCCCAGACCGTCCCGCAGCCACTGGACCAGTGAGCCGGTGACCGCAATGGATCCCTCGAGCGCGTACACCGTGTCCTCACCCGAGATGCGATAGGCGACCGTGGTGAGCTGCCCGGACTCCGAAGACACCGCATCGGTCCCGGTGTTGAGGAGCATGAAGTTCCCGGTGCCGTAGGTGTTCTTGGCCTCGCCCGCCTCGAAGCAGGCCTGGCCGAAGAGGGCCGCCTGCTGGTCTCCGAGGATGGCGGCGAGAGGGACGCCCGGCAAAGGCCCGACGCACGAAGCCACCTCCCCCACCGAGGCGACGATCTCGGGCAGCATGTGGACGGGGACCCCGATCTCCATGGCCAGGTCCGAGTCCCAGGCGGTGGTGGCCAGGTCCATGAGCATCGTCCTCGACGCATTGGTGACGTCGGTGACGTGCCTGCCTCCGTCGGCTCCCCCCGTCAGGTTCCACGCCAGCCAGCTGTCCACCGTCCCGAACAGGATCTCGCCGCGGGACGCCTCGTCGTGGAGCTCGAGCCGGTCGAGGAGCCAACGGGCCTTGGGAGCGGAGAAGTAGGTGGCGATAGGGAGGCCGGTGCGCGAGCGGAAGCGGTCCTGGCCCTCATCGCCGGCGAGGAGCCGGCACAGGTCGGAGGTGCGGGTGTCCTGCCAGACGATGGCGTTGGCGACCGGCTGTCCCGTGGACGGGTCCCAAAGGACGGTCGTCTCCCTCTGGTTGCTCAGACCCACTGCGGCGAGCTCGCCCGGCCCGACCCCAGCCCGGTCGAGGGCCCCTTCGATCACCCTCACGGTGTTCTGCCAGATCTGGATGGGGTCGTGCTCGACCCATCCCGGTCTGGGGAAGACCTGCTGGTGCTCGATCTGATCGGCGGCCACCAGCGACCCCTCGTGGTCGAAGAGCATGAATCGGGTCGAGGTGGTCCCCTGGTCGATGGCGCCGATCAGCTCAGCCATCTCGCCCCCGATGGGCGGCCTGCTCCTGGGCCCTCTGCCGGTCGTCGAGCCAGCGCTCGACGACATCGGCGGCATCCTCGACCATCAGGTCGACCTCGCGACGCTCGGAGGCGGAGAACCGGTGGAGGACGAAGCTCGCCGGGTCCATCGGCCCGGGAGGGCGGCCCACCCCCACCTTGAGCCGGGAGAACTCGTTGCTGCCCAGAGCCTGCTCCAGGGATCGGATCCCGTTGTGGCCGCCGCTGCCTCCCGCCACCTGGACACGGAGCCGGCCGAAGTCGAGGTCGATGTCGTCGTGGACGACGAGCAGGTCCTCCGTGCTCACCTTGTAATAGTCGAGGACCGCCCTCACCGCCTGACCCGAGCGGTTCATGAAGGTGACCGGGGCGACGAAGAGGGTGGCCTGGTCACCGGACCCGGACCGGGCGATCATCGCCCTCAGCCGGGACGGGCCCTTGGAGAAGCTCTCCCCGGCCCGCTCCACCACCCGGGCCACCACCTCGTGACCCACGTTGTGGCGGGTCCCCTCGTAGCCGGATCCCGGGTTGCGCAGCCCGACCACGACCCGCATGGGGTCACTCGCCGGTGGCTTCGGCCTCTTCCTCGTCTTCGCCCTCAGCAGCCTCCTCAGCCTCTTCACCTTCGGGCGCCTCCTCGCCTTCGGCCAGCATCTCTTCGAGCTCCTCCTCCGGCTCGGGCTCCTCGATCTCGGCCGCGGGCAGGGTGACCGACATCACCACGGCGTCCGGATCCTCGAGATAAGCGAGCCCCTCCACCTGGGGCAGGTCCTCGATGCGCAGCGATCCGCCGATTCCCACCGGGGTGATGTCGAGCTCGATGAACGGCGGGATCTCGGTGGGAAGGACCTCGACGCGCACCGAGGTGCGGGCGGGGCTGAAGACGCCGCCCTCTTCCACTCCGGCGGGGGTCCCCTCGAAGTGGATCGCCACCTCGGCGACGACCTTCCTGGTGAGGTCGACGGTCACGAAGTCGACGTGCCGGTACTCGTTGCGATAGGGGTGCTTCTCGATGGCGCGGGCCATCGTCGTCATCGTGTCGCCGTCCTCGATCTCGAGGGTGATGATGGCGTTGGCGCCGGCCTCGGTGTGAAGGGCGGTGTGCAGATCGTGTGCGTCCACCGCGACCGGCACCGGCTCCACCTCCGGGCCGTAGACGACCGCGGGCACCAGGCCCTCGCGTCGGATGCGACGGGACTCCCGCGACCCGGGCTTGCGGCCGGCCCGGGCGCGGAGGCTGACTTCGGACATGAAAAGGCTCCTTGGAGAGGCTGAAGACGCCCCGAATTATGGTGGGGAGTCGCCGTCTTCGCCAGACGAGAGCCCCTCGATCCAGCGCAAGGTGCCGGTGACGTAGCGATCGGTCATGGTCTCCTGGCTCCAGCCACCGCCCCGGGGCCCGTGTCCGGCCCCGTCCAGGATCTCCACCTCGGCGTCGGGGAGGGCGGCGATGTGCTCCTCGAAGAGATCCATGCGAGAGAGGGCGTCGTTGCTCCCCTGGAAGAAGAGCATGGGCACTGCGATCTCACCGAACTGCTCGATGCGGAGCCGGTCGGGCCTGCCCGCCGGATGCAGGGGGTAGGCGTAGAGCACGAGCCCGCGGGCGCGATAGCCGTCGGCCACCAGGTAGGTTCCCATCCGCCCTCCCATCGACCTTCCGGCGAGGAAGAGGGTTTCCACCCGGTCCCGGAGGTGGTCGGCGGCGGCGCGATGGCAGGCGAGGAGGCGCTCCTCGGGGTCGGGTCGCCTCGCCCCCCGCTCGGCGTAGGGGTAGTTGAAGGTCATCACCGTGTGGCCGCCGGCGGCGAGGCCGTCACGCAGGCCCTGCATCGCCGGGTGTTGCTGCGAGGTCCCCGCCCCATGGGCGAGGAGGATCCCGGTACCTCCCTGACCTGCGACGACGCCGGTGACCACCCCGCCGGGCCATTCGATGTCGGTGGTCGCGGTCACCGGCTCAATCTATCCCCGGGGTTACCGTCTCCTCGATGGAAGTGCGCGTCCACGACACGCCGGAGGCCGCCGCCACCGCATCGGCGACCCGGATCGCCGAGCTCATGGAGGCGGGGGAAGACCGCTACACGATGGGCCTGGCCGGCGGGAGCACTCCCGAAGCGACCTACCGCGCCCTCCGGGGCCGGGCTCGGGGCTGGTCCCGGGTCGATGCCTGGCTCTCCGACGAGCGCTGGGTGCCCCCCGACCACGAGCGCTCGAACGGGAGGATGGCCGCCGAGACGCTGCTCGACCACGTCGACGCCCGGTTCCACCGTCCTCGTTGGAGCGAGTTCATGCAGCCCAGAGACACTGCGGCGCATTACGAGGCACGGCTCCGCTCGATCCACCACGAGCACCGGCCCGACCTCGTCTTGTTGGGCTTGGGCGAGGATGGGCACACCGCGTCCCTTTTCCCCGACACCCCGGCTCTCGAGGAGACGGCGAGGTGGTTCGTGGCCAACGCGGTTCCCCAGCTCGACGAGTACAGGCTGACCGCCACCTATCCTCTGCTCTGGACCGCCCGGCTGCTCATGGTCCTGGTGGTGGGTGAGCACAAGGCCCGGGCCCTCGCCGAGACGATGACAGGCAATACGCCGGCGAGCCGGCTCGATCAAGGAGACGCCGAAGTCGAATGGCACATCGACGCCGCCGCCGCCTCGCTGCTCTCCTGACCGCCGCGGCCCTCGTCGCCGCCGCCTGCGGCGACGGGGGCGAGCACACAAGCGGGCCATCCCGGGCGGCCTCGGCCGCTCAGGCCACCGCGCCTCCCCGGACCGTTTCGACCACGATCGCGGCGACCACCAGCGTCCCGCCGCGGCCCGCCGGTGAACTGCCCGATGTCGGGGCCGAGGTGACCATCCCCCCCGGCGAAGGGAACTTCCCCGCGGTCGTCCTCGTGCACGGGGGCGGCTGGGTCGGAGGCGGCCCCTCGCTGATGTCCGGGCTCGCCGCCCACCTCGGCGACGAGGGCTTCCTCACGGTGAACGCCCGGTACCGCCTCGCGGCGTCACGCTCCCCGGGATTTCCCCACGCCCTGCACGATGTCGCCTGCGCCGTGCGTTACGCCGCGGCCCACCCCCGCTCGAATGGCTCGGTGGCCCTGATCGGCTTCTCCGCCGGAGCCCACTTGGGAGCCGTGGTGGCGCTGACCGGGGACCGCTATGGGGAGGGGTGCCCGGTGGCGGGCTCGGGTATCCCCGACCGGTTCGTCGGTCTTGCCGGGCCCTACGACGTGAGCCGTCTCGGGATCGCGGCGGTGCCCTTCTTCGGCGGTGGCCCGCAGACCAACCCCGATGCCTGGCTGGCGGGCAATCCCCAGCTCCTCACCGGGGCCAACCCGGGACTGGCCAGCCTTCTCCTCCATGCCGAACGCGACGGCATCGTCGACGCCAGCTACACCGCCGATTTCGCGGGCGCACTGGCCGAATCGGGTTCGGAGGTGCTCGTCGAGGTGGTGGAGGGGGCGCGTCACTCCGATCTCCAGGACCCGGAGCTGGTCGGAGATCTCATCGTCACCTGGCTGGAGCGATAGGGTCACCTGGCTGGAGCGATAGGGTCACCTGGTGGCCGCGCTGCTCAGGTGGATGGCCCTCACCTTCGCCCGCTTCGTCGGGCTGGCGGTGAGCATCCTCGGGGGCGTGGATCGTGGCGTCGAACCTCGTCGAAGGCGTCTATCCGGGTGCCGCACTGGCCATCATCGCGGCCTTCGGCATCATCGGGGTCGCCGGGGGCTCGCCTACCTCCTCAGCTTCGACGGCCCCGCCCGGTTCCGGGAGAGACGGGTGCGAGTCGTCGGCTGGGCCGGGATGCTGATCAGTGTCCTGCTCCCCTCCTCGCTCACATGATGCTGGTGCCATTGGTCCTGGTGGTCTCCCCGACCCTGTTTCTGACGCCCGACCAGGTCGCGGGGACCGAGGAGCCGGTCACATCCGAGTGATGTCCCGGGCCGGGGACCGGGGCCCGAAGGCGGGCTCGCGCCCCAGGGTCGAGAGCAGCCGCACCACCCGGCCCCGGTGAGGGCGGAACGGCTCCAACAGCTCCATCATCTCCTCGTCGCTCCCCCGGGCTCTTCCCGTCAAGTGATGGACCACGATGTGCTTGAGGTGGAAATCTCCCACCGACACCTGGTCGGGATCGCCGTGGGAGATCGCCAAAGCCTCGGCGACGGTCCACGGGCCGATGCCGGGGTAGGCGCCCAGCGCGGCGGCCCCCTTGTCCGGCTCCTCGCTCCCCAACCCGCTGATCCGGTGGTGGCAGGCGGCGAGCCGCCGCAGGACCTCGGCGCGGCGGCGCTCCAAATGCAGCCGGTGGTACTTCCAGTAGGGGGCGGCGGCCATTCGATCGGGGTCGGGAGGGAGGTGGAGACGGTGGTTCGGTCCCGGAGCGCGCTCGGAGAACTCCCACTTCAGCCCGCGCATGGCGCGGGCCGCCTCGACACCGGTCACCTTCTGCGCGCAAACCGCGGCGACCAGGGCGTCGAAGACGAGCCCGGTCCGCCCGAAGCGATAGCCGGGATGACGACGGTGCAGCTCGGCGACCAGGGGATGCTCGGTGACGAAGCAGCCCGGATCGTCCCCGAGCCCGGCTATGCCACCCATCCTCTCCAGGAGCCAGGCCGCTCCATCCCCCCAGGCGGTGCCGACAAGCTCGTCAGATGTCCTGTGGAGACGGAGGCTCCCCGGTCCTTCCGGAGTGCGCGCCGCCATCCACCAGCCATCGGTGGCAAAGCTCCCGTGGAGGGGGCGGAGAGTGCGTCTCAGGTCGAGAGGGACCTCGACTGGCAGAGACGCAACGCGCATCGTGCCATAT
>JAHWLC010000034.1 GCA_019347585.1 Actinomycetota bacterium
CCTGGTGCTCGGAATCTACGAGCGGTTGGTCTCTTCGGTGAGGGAAGGGAGCCTCGCTCTCACCGCGGGCTTGAAGGCCGACTTCCCCAGAGTGCGTCGGCATCTCGGCGAGGTGGAATGGGGCTTTCTCATCCCCCTCCTGGCGGGAATCCTCACCGCGGTGGCTCTCCTCTCCGGTGTGCTGGCGACCCAGCTCGAGGAGAGGCCGGCACTACTGGCCGGGCTCTTCCTCGGTTTGGTCCTCGGCTCCGTGGTCGTCGCCTGGCGCCTTTTGCGCAGTCCGGCCTTCGTCCACCTGGTGGTGGCGGCGGCGGTCGCCCTCGTTTTGTTTCTCCTACTCGGGATCGGGGCGGGCGCCGTTCCTGAGGACCCCTCGGCGGTCGTCTTCTTCGGGGCCGGGGCTCTGGCCATCTGCGCCATGATCCTGCCCGGCATCTCCGGGTCGCTCATCCTGGTGCTGGTCGGCATGTACGCCCCGGTGCTGGGTGCGGTGAACGAGCGTGAGATGCTGGTGGTGCTGGTGTTCGCCGCCGGAGCGGTGGTGGGACTGGCGCTCTTCTCGCAGATCCTCCACTGGGCGCTGGCTCAGCACCACGACCTGCTCATGGCGGGCCTGGTGGGCCTGATGGCCGGATCGACCCGGGTGCTCTGGCCCTGGCCCGATGGGGTCACCGGGCCGGAGCTGGGCCCGCCCACCGAGGGGTGGGCATGGGTGCTGGTGGCGATGGGGATAGGGGCGGTGGCGGTATCCGGCATCTCCCGGATCGCCGAGACCCGGGAAGAGGAAGTCATCGAGCCACAGCGCTCGGGTTGAGCCCGTCGGCTGCGATGTGGCGACGCAAGAGCGCCCACACCTCCGGCTGAGCGAGGGTGCGTTTCATGGCGATCAGAGTCCGCATGAAGGTGCCCACCGCTCGTGCCGAGCTCATCGGATTGGGCCGCATCGCGTTCTGCACGGACGGAGAGGGGCTCAGCACCAGGGTCTCGCAATGGGGCCACCGCTCGGAGACGGCCCTCAGCTCGGCGTCGAGGGCCTTCAGACCAATACGGTCGAACATGGCCTCGTGGAATCGGGCCCGCCGGCGTTGCAGCGCGGCCGCCATCGGAGCGATCACCAGAACGAAATCGAGCGGCTCGGGGCTGGCGAGGACCAAATCGGCGTTGGTCCCCGAGACGACACCTCCATCGACGTAGAGATCGCCGTCGATCTCATAGGGGGCGAAGAAGAGGGGAACCGCGGAAGATGCTGCCACCGCGTCGGCGATGCCGACCACGGGGGCGTTGGCGGTGCCGAAGCCCACGCGGGCGGATCTGCGCACGTCGTAGGCCACGATCGCGGTGGAACGCTCCGGCCATCCACCGGCCGCCTCCTCGCCGATCTGGGTCGTCACCCAAGCGGCGAGACCGGAGGCGTGATAGGGCGCCGGTGTCCCCAGCAGCATGGTGAGTCCGGGCCGCCTCAACCCGGGCACCACTCCATGGCGAAGCCACTTGCCGATCCCGGGGCCCCGCCCCCGGGTGTGGACATGGGAGCGGATGCGCTCGGCCACATCTGCGCGCTCGTCCTCGGGCATCACCAGCGAGTCGACGGTGAGGGCGTCGTGGCGCAGCAGCGAGCCCACGAACGAGCCGGAAGAGGTCCCCACCAGGACATCGGCGTCGTTGGGATTCCATCCGGTGGCGAGCTCGAGGGCGAGGAGGGCGGCCATCTCGTAGGCGGCGCCGGTGATGCCCCCTCCACCGAGGACCAGGCCTACCCGTGTCACATGCTCACGATAGGAGCGCAGGGCGCTCTAGAGGCCTCTCAGCCGAACTTACGGCCGCACCCCCGGCACCTGGTGTCGGTCTCGTCGGTGGCGGCATAGCACCAAGGACAGGGAAGTTCCTTGCCGTGATCGTCGGCGAACATCGCCACCAGACTCGGGTTGACCTCGAATGTCTCGTTGCCCCGGGAGCTCCTGGCCAGCGCGTATAGGCCAGTTGCCGAGGCAACCACAACCAATGTCTCGAGCACGTCCGGCCTCCTTGGCTCAGCACTGAAAGGCTAAGGGCCGACCGGGCCCATTCCGTGGATTTGAGCTTCCGGAAATGGAGGAAGTGCCTGCGATGGTCTCCGTTACCCTGCCTCACCAGACCATGGAGAGAGAGCCTTGCCGGTAGAGCTGCGTCTTCCCGACGGCACGGTGTCCACCCAGCCCGAGGGGGTGACCGGACTGGAAGCGGCCCGCGCCATCGGCCCGGGCCTCGCCCGTGCCGCGGTGGCCGTCTCCGTCGACGGCCACCTTCTCGACATGGACCGCCCCATCACCGAGGGTGGCAATTTCCGTGTGATCACGCTGGACAGCCAGGAGGGCCTAGACATCCTTCGCCACTCCTCGGCACATGTCCTGGCCCAGGCGGTGCTCGATCTGTACGACGGCGCCACCTTCGCCATCGGCCCGCCCATCGAGGACGGCTTCTACTACGACTTCGAAGTCGGCGAGCCGTTCACCCCCGACGACCTGGAGCGCATCGAGGGGCGCATGCGGGAGATCATCGAGGAGGACCAGCCCTTCCAGCGGGTGGTGATGAGCCGCGAGCAGGCACTCGAGGTGTTCTCCGACCACAAGTTCAAGGTGGAGATCATCGAGGCGGTCGACCCTTCCGAGGGCGCCCGCGGCGAGGAGGTCACCGCCTACCGGAACGACGGCTTCATCGACCTCTGCAGAGGGCCTCACCTGCCCTCCACGGGACGCATCCCGGCCATGAAGCTGCTCCGTTCCTCCGGCGCCTACTGGCGCGGGGACGAGAACCGCGAGCAGCTGCAACGTATCTATGGCACGGCGTGGGCTTCGAGCGAGCAGCTCAATCAGTACCTGACCCGGATCGAAGAGGCGGAGAAGCGGGACCACCGCCGGCTCGGCCCCCAGCTGGACCTCTACAGCTTCCCCGAGGAGCTGGGGTCGGGTCTGGCGGTGTGGCACCCGAAGGGCGGCCAGCTGCGCAAGGTGATCGAGGACCACAGCCGGCGCATGCATGAGCGGTTCGGGTTCGAGTTCGTCTTCAGCCCCCATTTGGGAAAGGCGGAGCTGTGGGAGACGTCGGGGCATCTCGACTTCTACGAGGAGAACATGTACCCGGGGATGCAGCGCGGGGACGATCCCGAGTACCGGGTGAAACCGATGAATTGCCCGTTCCACGTCCTCGTCTACAAGAGCCGGGGGCGCTCATATCGCGACCTGCCGCTACGACTCGGCGAGCTCGGGGGGGTGTACCGGTACGAGAAGTCGGGTGTCGTCCATGGCATCCTCCGGGCCCGGGGCTTCACCCAGGACGATTCGCACACCTTCTGCACCGGGGAGCAATTGCAGGACGAGCTGGTCCTGCATCTCGACTTCGTCCTCAACTGGCTGCGCGACTTCGGCTTCACCGAGTTCGAGGCCGATCTCAGCACCCGCCCGGAGAAGGTGATGGGCACGCCCCAGGAGTGGGACCTCGCCGAGAGGGCGCTGGCAGAGGCACTGGTGACCCATGGGCTCGACTATCGGATCGCCGAGGGCGAGGCGGTCTTCTACGGGCCCAAGATCGATGTCCACATCAGGGACGCCATCGGGCGCCGCTGGCAATGCTCCACCATCCAGCTCGACTTCAACCTTCCCGAGCGGTTCGAGCTCGAGTACGCCGCACCGGGCAACGTCACCGAGCGGCCCTACATGATCCACTGCGCCAAGGCGGGCTCCATGGAGAGGTTCACCGGCGTGCTGGTCGAGCACTACGCCGGCGCCTTCCCCATGTGGCTGGCACCGGTCCAGGTGTCGATCGTCCCCGTGGCCGACCGTCACGAGGAGTACGCGGACCAGGTTGCCGAGCGGTTGCGAGACGCCGAGCTGCGGGTCGAGGTGGACAAGTCGGGGGACACGGTGGGGGACAAGATCAGGCGTGCGCTGACCGACAAGCACCCGGCCGTCCTGGTGCTCGGTGACGACGACGTCGCCGAAGGCACCGTGGGACTGCGTCTCTACGGCGAGGACCGGGACACCCGGGGAGTCCCGCTCATCGAGGCGGCCAACCGGCTCGTCGAGATGGCGCGGCGTCCGTCATGACCTCCGAGGAGCCGCGGGTGGACCGCAGCGGCATCCACATCGACCGCGACCTGGCCGATTCGGTCGCCATCGAGGAGGAGCTCGACGCCAACCTGGCGGGCGTCTACCGCTTCCCCTCCCCCCAGCGGCGCCGTCTCGCCGGCTGGGTCTATCTCGGCATGGCCGCCCTCGCGCTGGCGGTCGTCGACGGCTTGATCGTGGCGGCAGGGCTGGCCGTTTTGGCGGCCTGGCACTTTCTCTCCGCATGGCCGCTCGTCATCGACGAGACCGAGGCCCTGAAGATCGCCGGAGCTGTGGTGGGATTCCCGGTGGGCCACGCCTCGGCGGCGGTCCGGTTCGCCGGGTGGCGCTCCCGTCCCCGCTGGGCCGTTGTCCTCTACTCGGCTACGGATCCGCCCGAGGAGCGAGCCCTGGTGGTGGTGGACGGGATCGACGGCCGTGTCGCCGACAGCTATCGGGAGACGATCAGCCCGATCTAGCGGTCGTCGATGGCGACGTAGTCCCTCGTATCGGCGCCGCTGTAGAGCTGGCGGGGCCTGAAGATCTTGGCGGCGGGGTCGCCGAGGAGCTCACGCCACTGTGCGATCCAGCCCGGGAGCCGCCCCAAGGCGAAGAGGACCGTGAACATGTCGGTGGGGAAGCCCATCGCCCGGTAGATGATCCCCGAGTAGAAGTCGACGTTCGGGTAGAGCTTTCGCTCCACGAAGTAGTCGTCGGACAGGGCCACCTCTTCCAGCTGCATCGCCAGGTCGAGGAGGGGGTCGTCGACGCCGAGCGAGGTCAGGACCTCCTCGGCAGCCTTCTTGATGATCCTGGCGCGGGGGTCGAAGTTCTTGTAGACGCGATGGCCGAAGCCCATGAGACGGAACGGGTCCTCCTTGTCCTTGGCCCGCTTGATCACCGTGTCGAGGTCGTCGCCCGACTTCACGATCTGATGGAGCATCTCGAGGACGGCCTGGTTGGCGCCTCCGTGGAGGGGTCCGGAGAGGGCGTGTATCCCGGCGGCGATCGAGCTGAACAAGTTGGCATGGCCCGACCCGACCAGACGCACCGCCGATGACGAGCAGTTCTGGCCGTGGTCGGCGTGGAGGATCAACAGCATGTTGAGGGCCTGGGCTATCACCCGGTCGGCGAGGTACTCCTCGGCCGGCACCGAGAACATCATCCGCAGGAAGTTGGACGCGTAGTCGAGGTTGTTGTCCGGGTAGACGTACGGCTGATGGACCCGGTACTTGTAGGACCAGGCGACCATGGTCGGGGTCTTCGCGATCAGGCGACGCGACCCGAGATCGACCGACTCCCGGTCCATCGGGTCGAGGGCATCGGGGTAGTAGGTGGCCAGAGCGGAGGTGGCCGAGGCCAGGATCTGCATGGGGTGGGCGGTGTGGGGGAAGGCCTCGAAGAGGTGCTTCACGTCCTCGCGGAGCAGGGTGTGCCTGGTGATGCTCTCCTCGTACTCATCCAGCTCGGCCTTGGTCGGCAGCTCCCCGTACTGCAGCAGGTAGGCGACCTCCAGGAACGACGACTTCTCGGCGAGCTGTTCGATCGGGTACCCGCGGTAGCGCAGGATCCCCTCCTCGCCGTTGATGTAGGTGATGGCCGACTGCCCCTCGGCGGTGTTGGCGAATCCCCGATCGAGGGTGACCAGGCCGGTTTTCCCCCGCAGCGCGGAGATGTCCACGGCGGCGTCGCTCTCCGTGCCTTCCACCACGGGGAAGGTCAGCTCATGATCCTCGTAGAGGAACCGGGCATCTGCCATCGCTCTCCTTCTCAATCCTCCGCTTTTTGGGAAGCGGCGATTATCTGCTGGGCCTCGTGATGCGGCACCTCCTCGTAGTGGTCGAACTCGACCTCGAATGTTCCTCGACCGGAGGTCATTGACCGTAGATCGACCGCGTACCTCTGCACTTCAGACATCGGCACATGAGCTTCGATGACGCGCACACCACCGTCGGTGTCCATTCCGAGGACCCGTCCGCGCTTGGCGTTTATGTCGCCCATGATATCGCCGGTGTATTCCTCCGGCACTCGGACCACCATTGCCATGATCGGTTCCAGCAGCACCGGGCGTAGCCGGGGAGCCGCATCCCTCACTGCCTGGATCCCCGCCATCCGAAACGACATCTCGTCCGAGTCGACGGAGTGGTACTTGCCGTCGTACAGCTCGGCGGAGATGTCGACCACCGGATAGCCGGCGAGGACCCCCCGTTCCAGCGCCTCCTGGATCCCCTTGTCGACGGCGGGAATGAATCCCCGAGGGACGGAGCCGCCCTTGACGGAGTCGATGAACTCGTATCCGCTGCCTCGGGGGAGGGGGGCGAAGCGAACGAAGGCCACCCCGAACTGGCCCCGCCCGCCGGTCTGCTTCTTGTGCTTGCCCTCGGCCTCTGCGGTGGCGGTGATGGTCTCCCGATAAGGGATCAACGGCAGGCTGGCGTCCACCTCGACGCCGAACATGCGGCGGATGCGGGCCAGCGTCACGTCGAGATGGGTGTCCCCGAGCCCGGCGAGGATGGTCTGTCCGGTCTCAGCGCGACGCTCGACCCTGATCGTCGGGTCGCTCTCCTCGATGCGACGAAGTGCGGTGGAGAGCTTCTCCTCGTCGTGGTGCGAGTGGGGGCTGATCGCCAGCTCGGCAGCGGGGCGCGGGTAGGAGACCGGGTGGATGACGGTGGCCACGTCCGGGCTGCGCAGGGTGTCACCCGGATGGAGATCCTCGACCTTGGCTACCGCGCCAATCCCGCCAGCGGGCAGCTCGCCCACATCCTCGTGATCCTTGCCCTGGAGCTTGAAAAGATTGTGAAGCCGGACGTTGCCTCCGCGCGCCAGCTCCAGCTCCTGGTCGGCTTTCACCGTTCCGGTGAAGGTGCGGAACAAGGAGACGCGGCCCACGAAGGGGTCGGAGACGGTCTTGAACACGTAGGCGAGGACAGGCCCGTCGGTGGATGGCTCCAGCGCCTCACCCCCGGCGAGGGGGGGAAGAGCCCGCTCCAGCGGGTTCGGGCCGTAGTCGATGAAGAAATCGAGGAGCAGGTCGATGCCGATCAGCTTCTCGGCAGAGGCCACCAGCACCGGGCTGATCTCACCGGACATGATGCCCCTGTGGACCACGTCGACGATCTGCTCGCGGGTGGGCTCCTTCCCCTCGAAGTAAGCCTCCATCATCTCGTCGTCGGTCTCGACCACCGTCTCCACCAGGCCGACGTGGGCGGTGTGAACCAGGTCCTCGACCTCGGAGGGCAGATCCACCTGTTTGCCGGTGACCGATCCATCCTCGTACTCGTAGGCCCTTTCGGTGGCCACCCGCACCAGTCCTCGCAGCGAGCTCTCCGACCCGATGGGGACCTGGATGGGCGCGATCGACTTGCCGAAGGAGTGACGAAGCTCCTCCAGGACACGCTGATAGGACGCCCGGTCGCGGTCGAGCTTGTTGATGACGATCGCCCGCGGGATCCCCTCCTCGTCGGCAGCCCGCCAGAGCTGCTCGGTCTGCACCTCGACGCCATCTACCGCGGAGACGACGAAGAGGGCGAGATCGGCGGCGCGCAGCCCGGAGCGGGCGTCACCGACGAAATCGCTGGCCCCCGGGGTGTCGATGAGGTTGATCCGGGTCCCCTTCCACTCGACCGTGGCCACGGCCAGGCTCAGCGAGATGCCGCGGTCGATCTCCTCCGGCTCGTAGTCGAAGACGGTCGTCCCCTGGCCGATCGACCCCTTGCGCTTGATCGCCCCTCCCACGAAGAGCAAGGCTTCCGCAAGGCTGGTCTTCCCGCTGCCGCCGTGACCGACCAAAGCGACGTTGCGGACTCTCTCGGGAATCACATGACCTCCTTGGCAGATCGTGATCCTAATGGGGCCTGCTGGCAGGGCTCCAGGGGCGGGTGCTACTTTGCCCGTCGTGATCGACTTGCGGGTCAGGCCCCGGGCGACCCGATTCCTCGAGCCCATCGGGAAAGGCCTTGCCGCGCTGGGGGTGACACCCGCCGTGATGACGTTCCTCGGTCTCGCCGTGGTCGTCACCGGAGCGGTGGTCATCGCCAACAACCGCCTCGCCCTGGGTGCAGGGATACTGATTGCAGGATCGCTGCTCGACGGCCTCGACGGAGCGGTGGCCCGCGCCTCGGACCAGGTGAGCGCGCGTGGTGCCTTCCTCGACGCCGCCTTCGACCGGATCGGTGAGATCGCCGGGTTCGCCGGGCTCGCCGTCGCGATGGTGGGCGAGGCCCGGATCCTCCTCCTCATCATCCTCTCCCTGGGAGGGGCGATCCTCGTGCCCTACATGAGGGCACGGGCCGAAGCCGAGGGATTCGACGGCAAGGGAGGGGTGATGGGACGGGCGGAGCGGGTCATCCTCTTCGGCGCCGGCCTCGTCTTCGGGCTGGTGGAGCTGATGCTCTTCGTGTTCGTCATCCTGGTGTGGCTCACCGCCTTCAGCAGGTTCTGGAGGACATACCGAGACCTGAAGTGAGGCATCTCCTCGCATATCTGGCGCTCAGGCTCGCTCTCGGATTCCTCGGTCTGCTCCCGGCGAAGACGGCTCGCCGCCTGGGACGCTGGGCCGGGAGAGTCTGGTACCTGGTCGACGGAGGG
>JAHWLC010000035.1 GCA_019347585.1 Actinomycetota bacterium
CGACCTGACTCCAGTGGAGGTCGAGGGGATCGAGGCCTACGCCATCTCGGGGCCGCCCGGGCTGGCGGTGATGTCCGCCTGCCTCGGCGCCTTCGGGCCCATCCCAGACCTGGTTGCCTCGGGAATCAACGCCGGGATCAACACCGGGCACTCGGTGATCCACTCGGGGACGGTGGGAGGAGCACTCACCGCCCGCACCTTCGGGACCCGGGGCCTGGCGGTGAGTGTGGGCCAGTCCGAGCCCTGGCAATGGGAGACCGCAGCAACCATCGCCCGGGCCGCGGCCCGTTGGATGCTCGGCGACCCGCAAAGGCCCCAAGTGCTCAACCTGAACGTGCCCGGGGTCCCCCTGGCGCAGATCGAGGGAATCCACTGGGCCGATCTCGACGAGTTCGGCTACTTCCGGGTGGCCACGGCCGAACACTCCGAGAAGAAGCTGCAGTTCGTGGTCGGTCCCGACTCGTCACAGTCCGATCCCTCCACCGACACCTACCTGCTCGACAAGAACCTGGTCACGGTGACTCCCCTGTCGACGGTGGAGCCGGCGCCTTTCCCCAACATCCAGGCGAGCGACATCTGGTCACCAGGAGAGTGAGGCGTGAACCCCGGGTTCGCCGCACTCGCCGCAAGGTGCTCCCGATAGCCTCGGGTCGATGAGCTTTGAGACCACGATCGCAGGAAGTCTCCCCAAGCCGAGATGGCTGGCCACTCCGGACGAGCTCTGGGCGGGATGGCTCCACGAGGGCGAGGCTCTCCGCGAAGCCAAGCGGGATGCGATGCGTCTCGCCGTCGCCGCCCAGGAAGAGGCCGGCCTCGATATCGTCTCCGACGGGGAGCAGACTCGCCGGCATTTCGTCACCACCTTCATCGAGGGCCTGGCAGGCGTCGACGCCGAGCACCGGGCCACGGTCCGGATCAGGCAGCGGTATGACGCCTCGGTCCCCAGGGTTGTGGGGGAGGTCTCGCGCAACGGCGGGGTTTTCGTAGACGACGCCAGGTTCCTTCGCTCCATCACTCCGAGAAAGATCAAGGCCCAGCTCCCCGGTCCGATGACCATGGTCGACACCCTGAAGGACGAGCACTACGGCGATAGGGAGAAACTGGCGCTGATCTTCGCCGACATCCTCAACGAGGAAGCTCGCGATTTGGATGCCGCCGGTGTCGACGTGGTCCAGTTCGACGAGCCCGCCTTCAACGTCTTCCTCGACGAGGTGGCCGGCTGGGGAATGGAGGCCCTGGAGCGCGCCGCATCGGGGCTGGAAGCGACCACCGCGGTTCACATCTGTTACGGCTATGGGGTGAAGGCCAACATCGACTGGAAGTCGAGCCTCGGCCCGGAGTGGCGCCAGTACGAGAAGACCTTCCCCGTGCTGGCGGAATCCTCCATCGACCAGGTCTCCATCGAGATCGCCGGGTCGAGGGTGCCCCTCGAGGTGCTCGACCTGCTCGGGGAGAAAGAGGTCCAGGCCGGGGTCATCGACGTCGCCACCGACAGGGTGGAGACGCCCGAGGAAGTTGCCGCGCTGATCACCTCGATCACCGAGCACGTCCCATCCGAACGGATCTATCCCTCCACCAACTGCGGGATGGTGCCGCTCTCGCGGCCGGTGGCGGTGGCCAAGATGAAGGCGCTGGCCCAGGGAGCGGCTCTCGCCTCCTGACCGAGGCGGCGGGTGTCAAAGTGGCGCGATTCCTACCTGAGGTCAGGGACCCGCGAGCTCGTGGATCAGCCAGTGCGTGCCGCCGTCGCGAACCCGGGCTTCCCGGTCGATCCAGATGTACTCGGGATATCCCAGGACAGGGTGGTAGGCGACGTCGACGCTGGACCCGTCGGCGAGGGCTTTCTCGACGGCGTCGAACAGAGAGTCGACTGTCGGTTGGCCCGGCGCTGACGCCTCGCCGTCCCGCACCACCACTTCCCGGGGGAGGCGGGAGGAGGGGAGGCATTCCCCACAGTCGTCCTGGAAGGTGAACCGGTAGTCGTCGAGCCCGGCCGCAGACCACCGCTGCCGGGCAGCCTCCAGCTCTTCGAGAGCGCCCGATGCCGCCGTGCCCGAGCAGGCGGCGAGGGCGATCATCGAGACGATGAGGCAGATCTTCCTCATGGGACTATGACGGGACGAGGTCGAGTCCGGTTCCGTCCACCCTCGGGAATTCCTGTCCCAGGCCTCCCTTACCTTCCCCCATCAGGATGGATGGCTGAGGAGAGGAGAGGGAGATGGACGCCAGGACACAGGCTTGGCTCGACCAGGAAGACGCCAGGATCGCCGCGGTCATCCGGCAGTGGGGATGGGCGATCACCTATGTCGGCGGGGAGGAGTGCAGCCGACCCGGCTGTGATCACCCGCCCGGCGAAGACCCGCCCTTCGCCTACACCACCGGGCTCTTCGGGCTGGGTCATCCCGAGCTGTTGGTCTTCGGGCTCAGCCCGCATGACGCCGCCGGGTTGCTCAACGGCCTGGGTGACCGGATCAGGGAAGGCGAGGCGTTGCTGCCGGGGATGGAGATCACGGCGGGGGAGTGGCCGCACAAGGTGATCCCCGAGCAGGTGCCCAACCCGGGCGAGATCGTCTTCGAGGCCAACCGCTTCTACCAGCGGCCCTCGGAGGCTTCGGTCCCGGTCCTTCAGCTCACCTATGACGACGGACAGGGCCGCTTCCCCTGGGACGAGGGATACGCCGATCCCGACTCGCAGCCGAGGCCGGGCAGGTTCGCAGCATGAGCGCTGCGAGGTGATCGAGGGTGGTGTCAGGTGGCGAGGCGGTCGGGGGTATGGTCGGCCGGTGCTCGAGCCGTTCCGGATCGACATCCCCCAGCCCGCCCTCGACGACCTGCGCCGCCGCCTGGACCAGACCCGGATCCCCCACCGCCCACCGGCCGGCGAGCCGTGGGAGTCCGGGGTCGACTACCGGTACCTGGCCGATCTGATCCGCTACTGGCGAGATGCCTTCGATTGGCGCCGCCAGGAGGAGCGTCTCAACTCGTATCCGCAATATTTGGCGACGGTGGCGGGGGAGAAGGTCCATTTCCTCCACGTCGAGGCAGACCGCCAGACCTACGGAGACGCCATCCCGATCATCCTCAGCCACGGCTGGCCCTACTCGTATCTCGAATTCCTCCCCATCGTCTCCTGGCTCACCGACCCCATCTCGCATGGGGGCAGCGAGCACGACGCTTTCGACGTGGTGGTGCCGTCGCTGCCGGGGTACGGGTTCTCGCCGCCGCTCGTCGGAGCGCCCTTCAGCGGTGAGGCGGTGGCCAGGCTGTGGCACGCCCTGATGACCGAGACCCTCGGCTACGAGCGATATGGCACCTACGGGGAGGACGTGGGGACCACCCTGAGCGACTGGCTCGGCGCCCTCTACCCCGACGCCGTGCTCGGTCTGTTCGCGACGCACGCCGCGTTCCCCCCGGAGGAGAGGTTCCAGGAGCCGACGCCGGAGGAGGAGGCGTTTCGGGCCTGGCTCGCCGACAAGTGGCACACCGGGCGGGGCTACAGCGAGATCCAGTCGACCCGGCCCGACACGTTGGCGGTGGCGCTCAACGACTCCCCGGCCGGGCTCCTCGCCTGGCTCGTGGAGAAGTTCCGGGAGTGGAGCGGGGACGAGTTCGAGGAATCGTGGACTGCCGACGAGATCCTCACCACGGTTAGCCTCTACTGGCTCACCGAGACGATCGGCAGCTCTTTCCTGCCCTACTACCACGGGCGCAGACACCAAGAACCGCCGCTCCCACTGGTCACGGTCCCGGTCGGGGTGGCGGTGCAGTGGGGGGAGCGTGGCTTCCCCAGGGAGCATGCCGAACGCACCTACACCGACATCAGGGTGTGGAGCGACCTGCCCCGCGGGGGCCATTTCACCGCCAAGCAGACCCCCGACCTGGTGGCCATGGGGATGAGGGAGTTTTACGCTCCGCTGCGAGATTAGGTTGACACATGGTTGCGCTTGACATTCGGTTGCGCGATGATGTGGCCATGGCGAATCCCGCTGCTACCCCGGGTGAGGTGGCGAACCGTCTGCTCGACTCCGAGGACGCCGCCTGGATCAGGGAGCTCGTCGACGCCCTGGACCGTGAGGTGCGGAGACGCCCCCTGGAGAGGATGATCACGCTGTTCGAGCTGTCCAACGCCGCCGCCGCCCGTCTCTTCGGGGTGAGCCGTCAGGCCTTCTCCAAGTGGCTGGCCAACGGGCCCCCGGCGGAGCGTGCCGACGACGTGGCCCGGGTCGACGCCATCACCGACCTCCTCGATCGTTACGTGAAGCGGGAGCGCATCCCGGCGGTGGTGCGGCGACCGGCAGCCGTGCTCGGCGACCGGAGCATCCTGGAGATGCTGGAGGAGGGCGAATACCGCGATGCCGCCGCGGCGGTGGCGGACATGTTCGATCTGCGCCGCATCCAGGCGTGAACCCGGTCGTCGTCCGGCTCCGCGACGGGCACGAGTGGCTGCGGGTGGCCGACCCGGCATGGGTGGACGCTCTCGACCCCTCCTACGCCGCCGAGTGGGGCGGCCGGTGGAACCCTCCCAACTCGTTCCCGACGCTCTATCTCAACGAGGATCTTCCCACGGCACGCGCCCAGATCGTCAAGCTGCTCGAGGGCTCGCCGGTCGAGCCCGAGGACCTCGACGCCGGGTTCGAACTGGTGCGGGCAACCCTGCCCCGCTCCCAGGACGTCGCCGACGCTCTGAGCGAAGAGGGGCTGAGCGCATTGGGCCTCCCCGAGACCTACCCACGGCACCCGAATGGTCTTCCGGTTCGTCACCAGACCTGCCAGCCGGTGGGGGAGGAGGTCCATGCTCTGGGCCTGCGCGGCGTCTACGCCCGCTCCGCCGCCACCTTCGATGGGTCGGGCCGGGAGCTCGCATGGTTCCCCGCCACCGCCTCCTCCAAGGCCAGCCTGGTGGAGAGGCTCGGATTCGCCGAGTGGTGGTACCCGGAGGGCGGGGCTCAGGCCGAGTTCTTCTCGTCCCGCCAGGCCAGCCACTCGTCGACGAGGTCGAACGGGTAGGTGGAGCCGTAGGCCCCGATGGTGAACTGGGTGTAACCGAGCTCGAAGAAGGTGTCGGCGTGGTCCTCGAGGATGCGCCGCCGCTCCTCGGGCTCGGGTTCGAGACCGAGGCCCCACTCGATCTCCCGGGGGTCGCGGCCGATCTCGGCGCACCACTTCTCTAGGGCCTCGATGGCGGGGGCGAGCTCGTCGGGGTTCTCGGGGAACTTGGCATGCCAGCTGTCGCCGTGGTTGGCGAGGATCCGCATCGTCTTCTTGGGCCCGGTGCCGCCGATCAGGATCGGGATGTGCCGGGTCGGCGGGGGGTTGAGCTTCGTCCAGCGGTCCTTGATGACAGGCAGGTCCCGGGCCAGAGCGTCGAGGCGGCTCCCCTTGGTCCCGAACTCGTACCCGTACTCCTCGTAATCGCGGCGGAACCATCCCGACCCGATCCCGAAGATGAGCCGGCCTCCCGAGATGTGGTCCACGGTGCGGGCCATGTCGGCGAGGAGGTTGGGATTGCGGTAGGAGTTGCAGGTGACCAGGCAGCCGATCTCGATGGTGGAGGTCTGTTCGGCCCAGGCTCCGAGCATGGTCCAGGCCTCGAAATGCTTGCCGTCGGGCGGCCCGTAGAGGGGGAAGAAGTGGTCCCAGTTGTAGACGATGTCCACGCCCTTCTCCTCGGCACGGCCAACCGCGTCCCGGATGTCTGAGTAGTCGGCATGCTGGGGGTGGAGCTGGATGGCGATGCGCACCGGGTGGGGACTGGGTCCGCGGGTGGTTTCAGCCATCGATGGCCCCGGCGATCGCCAGGTCCTTCTTCCACCGCTCGACGAGGTCTCGGTCCTGATAAGGATTGCGCTCCAGCCACCCGGCCACGTCGACGGCGGGGAACCGCTCCTTGATCGCCTGCCCGGTGGCCTTCGCCCTCCGCTCCTGACCCATCTCCACCTGGGCCATGGCCAGCACCAGCAGCGCCTCCAGGTTCTGGGGGTGGTGCTCCAGCACCAGCTCGGCGAGCTCGGCGGCCTGCTCGTAGCGCTCTCCCATGAGCAGCGAGCAGGACTGCACCGTCGGGTACCAGGGTTTGTTGACCGCGGTGAGCCGCATGGCGAGGTCGGTGAGGTCCACCGCCTTCTCCCACTGCCCCATGTAGCGGCGCACGCTTCCTTCCACCCCGTAGGTGATGTCACAAGTCGGCCTCAGTATCTCGGCGCTTTCGATCTCGGTGAGCGCCTCCGCCGGCCGGCCACGTGAGGTGAGCACTGCCGCTCGTACCATTCGCCCGAGGCCGGTGAGATCACCGATCGCGATCGCCGCGTCCGCCTGCTCGGCGGCGAGATCGAGGAGACGCTCCGGATCCCCCCACTCGTTGGCGGCCGCCAGCCAATTGGAGAAGGCGGAGAGGGTGTGGCCCACGGGAACCTCGGGATGGGCCTCGGCCACCTCGCCGAAGAGCCTGACCGCCTGTTGCCAGTCGAGCTTGTTCTCGGCGATGAGGAGGTGCCAGCCCCGGTACACCTTTTCGATCGACTCGTCATCGAGCAGCTCGGAGTAGATCCCGGCGGGCTGGCCCACGATGAGCTCCACCTCCACCGTCCGCCCCACCTCATTGGCCAGCTCCTCGGAGCGGGAGAGCAGCTCGTCGGCGGGCACGGTCCACTTGTGCGTCTTGACGGCGATGAACGTGGTCAGATCGACGAGGGGGGCGAACACCCGCACCGTGTTGCCCACCTGGTGCAGGCCGGGGGTGATCGTGTAGCGAGCCACCGCCTCGTTCCCTGCGCTGCTCTCCGCGGCCGCGTCGATCACCTTGAGACCCGGTATGGAGGCCAGCCGGTGAACCAGATCCTGGCGGAGCAGCCTGGCGGCGGCCGCGGTCTGCTCGTCGACGCCCTCGGTATCGGAGGGGAGGACCGAGAGTGTCGGCGCCTCGAGGTGGAGCGAGCGCCGGTGCTGGCCGGGGACCGCGCCGCTGGGTAGGTCGGCGAACTCGTACACCTCGACCGGCTCCGGAATGTTCTTCAGGGATTTCCGGCCGAGCGGTCGGAAACGGAGAGAAGGCTCGTCCAAAGCTCTGTAGACTCGGCCCGAGACGCTGAGGCCCCCGGGGCGGGCCATGGCCTGAATCCTGGCGGCCACGTTGAGGGCGTCCCCGGCGTAATCGCCGTCGTGCACAGTGGTCTCGCCCTGATCCATCCCCATCCGGAAGCGGACCCAGCGGGAGGAGGGGAGAGACTCGTTGTGGGACTCGATCTCCGAGGAGATGGAGATGGCGGCCTGCACCGCCTCCTCGGCGGTGGGGAACACGGCCATGAAGTTGTCCCCGACGAAGTTGACCAAGGTGCCCTGGCTATCCGCCACCCGCTGTGCCACGAGTTTCGAGTATTCCTCGACCCTCGAGGTGGTCGCCTCCCGATCGTCGGCGAGGAGCCGGCTGTAGCCGACGATGTCGGCGTTGAGGGCGACTAGTTCCTCTGTCTGCTCGCTCATGTCCTCCTCGCTCAACCTACCTGGATCGGTGTCGGGCCGGACTGGCGGTGATCAGTGCCCGGCGATGGAGCGAGGCCGGTAAGGGGCCTCCAGCTCGGCGATCTCCTCTTCGTCGAGGGTGATGTCGACCGCGGCCACCGCATCCTCGAGATGGCTCTGCTTGGTGACCCCGACGATGGGGGCGGTGACCGCCGGCTTGGAGAGCGTCCAGGCGAGGGCGACCTGGGCCCGGGTCGCCCCTCTGGCCTCGGCGACGGCCCCGACCGCCCCGACGATCTCCTCGACGGCGCCCTCGGGGTACCACTGCGGGGTGAACTGGTCGCTCTCCCCGCGGGCGGTGGCCTCCCGCTCCGAATAGGGGCGGGCGAGCAGGCCCCGGGCCAGCGGGCTCCAGGGGAGGAGGCCCACCCCCATGTCGAGACAGAGGGGAATCATCTCCCGCTCCTCTTCCCGGTAGAGGAGGTTGAAGTGGTCCTGCATGGTGACGAACCGGGTCCACCCGCCGAGGTCGGCGGTGTGTTGGGCTTTGGCGAACTGCCACGCGTACATCGAGGAGGCGCCGATGTAGCGGACCTTGCCGGCGCGGACGCAATCGTCGAGCGCCTCCATGGTCTCCTCGATCGGGGTGTGGTCGTCCCAGCGGTGGATCTGGTAGAGGTCGATGTGGTCCACACCGAGCCGGCGCAGCGAGGCTTCGACGGCGTCCATGATGTGGCCCCGGGACAGGCCCCGGTCATTGGGGTTGTCGCCGACCGGGAAGAACACCTTGGTGGCGATCACGTAGTCCTCGCGGCGGTCGAACGCTTTCTCGAGGAGGCGCCCGGTGATCTCCTCGCTGACGCCGCGGGAGTACATGTCGGCAGTGTCGAAGAAGGTGACGCCGGCGTCGGCGGCCGCCTTCACCAGGGGCTCGGCCTCGTCCTCGGTGAGAACCCAGTCCCTCCAGCCGGGGTCCCCGAACGACATCATCCCCAGACAGACCCGGGAGACGTTCAGCCCTGTGCTCCCCAGTCGTGTGTAATCCATCAGCCCACGCTACCTCTCGGTGAGGAGGGTCACGCCTCTGACGGAGCCGCTCCCCAGAACGCCTTCCAGGTGGAGCGGCCGCTGCGCGCCACCCGCCGGAGGTACTGCAAGCTG
>JAHWLC010000036.1 GCA_019347585.1 Actinomycetota bacterium
GGGATCCTGATCGGCGTGGGCCGCGCCTCCGGGCTGGGTTGGGATGAGATCGGTCTCGACCCCACCCGCCTCCGTCGAGGGCTGCGCATCGGGGCACGGGCGGCGGCGGCCGCCGGAGGAGCCGCCCTTCTCGCCCTGAGCCTTCCCGAGGGCCGCTCCCTCCTGCGCGACGAGCGGGCGACGCTGAGGTGGCGAGGCTCGGTCTGGCGAAGGGCGTTGATTCGTTTCCCGCTGGGGACCGCCCTCTTCGAGGAGGCCGCGTTTCGTGGCGTCCTCCCCGCCTTGCTGGAGCGGAGCCACCGGCCGATGGTGGCGGACAGCCTCTCCGCGGGCATTTTCGCCCTCTGGCATCTCATCCCCACCCGTCGAGCGCTGGCAGGCCATCCCCTCGGCTCGCAGCTCTCGGGCGCCCGCCGCATGGGAACCGTCGTGGCGGGGTCTGTCGCCGCCGGCTGTTTCGGCCTCGTCTTCTCCTCGCTGCGGCGTCGCACCGGCAGCCTGGCCGCTCCCTGGCTGGCCCACGCCTCCCTCAACAGCCTGTGGTTCCTGGCCGGTGTCGCCGCATTGAAAGCCGCCGCCGGTGAAACCCGGCCCGGCGAGGGCTAGTCTGGCGTCCCGACCCGATGATGGGAGAAGCCATGGCTCGCGACACAAGCAAAGAGGCGGTCACCCCTCCCCCCGCCGCGGGAATGGGGGATGCCGCTCTCCTCAAGGAGCTGGTCGCCCATCTCCGCGATAACCGGACCGAGTTGCGTGAGGAGTGGGCCCGTCGCATCTCCGACGCCGACCTGCTCACCGCGATGACCCCCGACGAAATCTTCTCTGAGGCCACCGCGGTCTACGACAACTATGTCGATGCCCTGGAGACGGGAAGCGTCGAAGCCCTCCAGGCCTACGCCCGGGACCTCTCGGAGCGGATCATCCCGCGGGGTGTGGAGACCCACGAGGTCCTCGGCATCGTGCTCCTCCTCCGTGACGTGCTGGCCCGCTCCCTCTTCGAGAAGTACCGCGCCGATCCCGACCTGCTCAACCGGATCCTCGACGCCTACGAGCCTGCGGCCAACCGAATCGCGGTCACAGTGGGAGTCAGCTTCGTCCAGGAGCGCGAGCGGGTGATCCGCCAACAGCAGGAGGCGATACGCGAGCTGTCGACCCCGGTGCTCCAGGTCCGGGAGCGGCTGCTCATCCTGCCGATCATCGGCGTCCTCGACGCCCAGCGGGCCCGCCAGCTCACCGAGCAGCTGCTGCAGGCGATCCGGGCCAACCGCGCCAAGGTGGTGGTCATCGACATCACCGGTGTCCCCGACATCGATTCGGCGGTGGCCAACCACATGGTCCAGCTGGTCAAGGCGTCCCGGCTCATGGGCGCCAGCGTCATCATCACCGGGCTGTCATCCGATATCGCCCGCACCCTGGTCACCCTGGGCGTGGATCTGACCTCGATGCGCACCGTCGGCGATCTCCAAGGGGGAATCGAAGAGGCCGAGCGCCAGCTCGGTTATGCCCTCCCCGCCCTGGAAGATCTGGACGACGAGCTGGACTAGGCGGACAGGTGCCGGTCCCCATTCTCAAACAGGGGGACTTCCTGATCGCGACGGTGCAGAGCGCGCTGAGCGATCGAGAGGTTCTCCAGTTCCAGGACGATCTCGCCGAGCGGGTCGGATCCTTCCGGTCGCGGGGAGTGATCCTCGACGTCACCGCTCTGGACATGATGGACTCCTTCGTATCGCGGGCTTTCCGCTCCATGGCCCTGATGGCGAAGCTGAAGGGGGCGGAGACCGTGATCGTCGGGATCCAACCAGAGGTGGCATTCGCCCTGGTCCAGTTGGGCCTCACCCTGGAAGGGGTGAATACCGCTTTGGACCTGGAGGAGGGGCTGGCCTTCCTACGCTCTCTGACCAGGAGGAGGACCGATGGGCGATGAGGTCCGGGTCCCCATCGTCTATGACACCGACATAGTCGCCGCCCGGTCCGAGGGCAGGAGGATGGCGCTTGAGCTGGGCTTCTCCAGAACGGATGCCACGCTGTTGGCCACCGCCATCTCGGAGGTGGCGCGAAATATCCTCATACACGCCAGAGAAGGCATCATCACCATCTCCTCGTCGCTCAACGACGAGATCGCGGAGATCGTCGTGGTGGCCACCGACGAGGGGCCCGGGATCCAGGACGTGGAGATGGCGCTGCGTGACGGCTACTCGAGCAGCGGCGGCCTCGGCCTCGGCCTCCCCGGGGTGCGGCGCCTCATGGATGAGTTCCGGATCAACTCCGAGGACGGTAAGGGCACCGAGGTGAGCATGACGATGTGGCGCCGCCAATGATGACCGCACGCCTCGTCGAGTGGGGCACGGCGGGGCGGCCGCTCGGCGGAGAGGCCGAATCGGGTGATCGAGCGGTGGCGCTGGAACACGAGCAGGGGACCCTGCTCGCGGTCATCGACGGGCTGGGCCACGGTCCCGAAGCCTCCGACGCCGCCGAGTCCGCAATCGAGGTGCTCCGGGACGCCCCGGAACGGCCGATCGAGTGGCTCGTCCGGGACTGCCACCAAGCGCTGCGGCACACGAGGGGCGTGGTCATGGCCCTGGTCTCTCTCCGAGCCGAGAGGAGCGTCTGGCTGGGTGTGGGCAATGTCGAGGGGAAGGTAATTCGTCCCGGTCTCGAACCGCTGTCTCCCCTCATGCTGGCGCAGTTCGGAGGCATCGTCGGCTACCAGCTGCCTCCGCTGCACGCCTCCCCGCTGACACTGGCCGCCGACGACATCATCGTCCTCGCCAGCGACGGGCTTCGCTCCGACTTCAAACCGGACGTCAGGCAGACGAGGCCCGTCCAGGAGATCGCCGACGGCCTGCTCGAAGCCTTTGCCAAAGCGAGCGACGACGCCGTGGTCCTGGTGGCCCGCTACCTCGGTGCGGGCTCGTGAGCTTCGCCGACGCATATGGAGCTGCCTTCCACGACTATCTGCGGGGTTCGGGAGAGCGCGCCCTGGAGACGGCTTACGAGTTGGGACGCCGGGCGATCGAGGAGCAGATAAGCATCCTCGATCTGGCCGAGATACACCACGCCGCGCTCGCCGCCGCGCTCGAGGTCCCCGCGGATCGGGACCAGCTGAGCAGGATGGCCCGAGCAGGCACCGCCTTCCTCACCGAGAGCCTCTCCGCCTACGAGATGCTGCAGCGGGGCTTTCGCGAAGTGCAGCAGGTGGCCCTACTGGAGCAGCAGTACGCCGACCAGCTCCGCGATCTCGCCGAGGGATCCACCGCGCTCAACTCGACGTTCTCCATCGAGGAGATATTGCGACTGATGGGTGAGCTGGCTCCGAGGATCATCGGGGCCGGCAAGTCGATGGTGGCGGTCCCCGACCCCGACAGCGGCCACCTCGAGATCGCGGCGCATCCCGCCTGGAATCCGGCGATCTCCGCAGCCCTGCTGATGGCATTCGAGGGCAACGCCGGGCGGTTTCGCGCCCCCAACGGGGAGGAGGTCCTCGTGGGGACGGTGAGAGGCGCCGACGGAGTGCAGGCGACCATCATCCTCGCCGAGAAGGAGGAGGGCCCGTTCACCGAGCGCGACGAGGCGGTGCTGGCCAAGCTGAGCCAGACCTGCTCGATCGCCATCGAGCGGGCCGGACTGTACGAGCGCCAGCGGGGCATCGCCGAGACGCTGCAGCGGGCTCTGCTTCCAGATCGGCTCCCCCGGGTGCCGGGGCTCAGCCTGGCCACCCGCTACCTCCCTGGAGGAGCCGGGGCGAACGTGGGCGGTGACTGGTACGACCTGGTGGTGCTCCCCGACCAGCAGGTGGGGCTGGCTCTGGGAGACGTCATGGGCCGAGGGATCCGAGCAGCCACGGTGATGGGACAGGTGCGCATCGCATTCCGGGCATATGCCATGGAGCATCGCGGTCCTCGCGAGGTCCTCGACTTGATGACGGCGCTTCTCACCTCGCTGGACCCCGAGCACTTCTCGACCCTGGTCTACGTGACTCTGGAGGTACCCGGGGGCAGGGCGGTCATGGCCCAGGCAGGTCATCCCCCGCCATTGCTGATCACGGCTGAGGGCGAGACCCGGCTCTTGACCGACTCCGACTCGCCACCTCTGTGCGCGGTGGCGAACGGCAGTCACCCGGTGTCGAAGTTCGAGATGGCCCCCGGAGACACCCTGGTCCTCTACACCGACGGTCTGATCGGGAGGAGAGACCTCACCGCGGGCATGAGCCGGATACGGGAGGTCGCGGCCAACTCTCGGGGAGACCACGAGTCGCTGTGCGACCGCATCCTGGAAAACATGCCACTCGACTCCGACGACGACGTGGCCCTGCTGGCGGCTCGGCTGGACTGAGGGTCTGGTACATGGAACCTCCGGTAGTTAGGCCCGTATATGGGCCTAACTACCGGAGGTTCGCGTCTAGTGCTCCACCCTGAGGGTTCAGAGCCCGAGAGCGTCGCCGAGCAGCGAACGCTGGTAACGGGGGTCGCCGAGGAGCAGCGCCGACGACTTGGCCCGCTTCAGGTAGAGGTGGGCGTCGTGCTCCCAGGTGAACCCGATGCCACCGTGGATCTGGATGGTCTCTCCCGCCGCCCATAAGTAGGCCTCCGAGCACATCGAACCGGCGAGCGGGGCGGCGACCGCCAGCTCGTCATCATCGCCGGTTGTGCGTGCGGCGTGATAGGCCGCCGACTTGGCGTGCTCCACCTTGAGCAGCATCTCGGCGCAGCGGTGCTTGATCGCTTGGTAGGAGCCGATGGCCCGGCCGAACTGGTATCGGGTCCTGGCGTGCTCCACCGACATCTCGAGGCAGCGCTGCGCTCCACCCACCTGTTCGGCTGCGAGGGCCACGGTGCCCAGGGCGAGCACGGTGGCGAGCCGTCCGTCGACAGCTCCCCCGCCGAGGAGGGCGGCGTCCTCGACCCGCACCGAGTCCAGGCCGACCTCGGCCTGACGCCGGGTGGGGTCGAGCACCTCGCTCTGGTCGACGGTCACTCCCGTGGCGTCGGAGTCGACCACGAAGAGGCCGACTCCCCCATCCATGGCCGCCGCCACCACGATCTTGTCGGCGAGATGGCCGTCGAGGACGTGACGCTTCATCCCGTCGATCGACCAGCCGGCGCCGTCGCGAGTGGCGACACAGTCGAGGTCGGCGAGGTCCCAGCCCCGGGGGGTCTCGAAGAGGGCGAGAGTGGCGATGGTCTCACCCGAGGCCATTCCGGGAAGCAGGTCCGCCTTCTCCTCTTCGGTGGCGAACTCCTGGATCGCGGTGGTGGCCAGGACCGAGCTGGCGAAGAACGGACCCGGGGTGACCAGCCGGCCCATCTCCTCGAGCACCACGCTGAGCTCGGTGAACCCGTACCCGGCGCCGCCGTGCTCCTCGGAGATGATGAGCCCGGCCCAGCCCAGGTTGGCGATCTCCTTCCACAGGCCCCGTTCGAAGCCGTCCTCGCTCATCATCAGCTCCCGGACCACCTCGAGGGAGAGCCGGTCGGTCAAGAACTGGCGGGCGGTGGAGCGGATCAGCTCCAGCTCGTCGCTCTCGGCGTAGGTGACCGGCGTCTCAGCCACGGGGCACCTCGGTCCAGGGGACGTCCTTGTCCACCCGGGGCTCGCCGGGAAGGCCGAGGACCCGTTCCCCGATGATGTTCATCATGATCTCCGAGGTCCCGCCCTCTATCGAGTTGGCCCGGCTGCGGAGGAAGGCCCGCTGCGGGGTGAGGCTCTCGTAGTCGGGCGGCTTCAACTGGTAGCCCCCCGGATAGAGGGTGCCCTCCAGGCCGAGCAGGTCGAGGGTGAAGGAGGTGATCTCCTTGTTGAGGTTGGCCCAGTCGAGCTTGCCGGTCGACCCCTCCGGGCCGGGGGTACCCAGGCTGGCCATCTCGATCGCCCGCAGGTTGGTGAGCCGGGACGCCTCTGCCTCGGCCCAAAGCCGGAGCAGCTCGTCGCGGAGCACCGGGTCGTCCAAGCCCGACTTCTCCCAGGCTTGCACGGCGCCGGCGATGGCGCCGGAGCCACGGGGGGTGGCGGTTCCCCCGATGGCGACCCGTTCGTTCATCAGCGTGGTCAACGACACCCGCCACCCGGCCCCCACCTCGTCGATGCGGTTGGAGTCGGGGACTCGGGCATCCTCGAAGAAGACTTCGTTGAACTCTGCCTCCCCGGTGATCTGGTAGAGGGGCCGCACCTCGACTCCCGGTCCCTCCATGTCGATGATGAAGTAGGTGAGACCCTGGTGCTTCACCGCAGTGGGGTCGGTGCGGGCGACGAGCATTCCCCACTTGGCGACCTGGGCCAGGGTGGTCCACACCTTCTGACCGTTGACCACCCACTCGTCTCCGTCCTGGACGGCGCGGGTGGCCAGCCCGGCCAGGTCGGACCCGGCGCCCGGCTCACTGAACAGCTGGCACCAGATCTCCTCGGTGGTGAACATGGGCCGCAGCCAGCGCTGCTTCTGTGATTCGGTGCCGTGGGTGACGAGCACCCCGGCGCCCATCCCGATGCCGATGATGTTGTCCAGCCGGTTCTCCGTGGAGGCGCCGGCCTCCTGGAGACGCCGGTTGATGGTCGACTGGTGCTTGCGGGCGAGATCGAGCCCGCCGTATCCCTCCGGATGCCACACCCAGGCCAGCCCCAGGTCGTATTGGGCGCCCCAGAACTTCTCGTTGCCGGTGTCGGCGGGAGGGTGCGTCTCCAGTAGCTCATCGACGAGGGAGTCGACCCGCTCGGAGTCGGCGTCGGCCATGCGGTGAAAGTACCAGCGGCCGGGTGGGGCCCGGTTACCTGAGGCTGGGCACGGTCACGTCGACCCACACCAGCCGGTGGTCGCTGCTCGGGAACGGGAAGATGCCGACCAGGTCGAACAGCGGGTCGGTGGTCGGTGGCCAGAACACGCGGGCATCCGCGATCTGCAAGGTCTTGCGGGGCAGCACGTAGTCCACCCGGAGGTTCCCCGGGGCGAAGTCGTTGAAGTCGGCGGTGTCATGGGCAGGATCACCCTCATGGCTGTCGTTGGCGCCACCCTGCAACTCGGCCTGCTCCACCGCCCCCAGGCTCGACGGCGTCACCTTGGTGTTCACCAGCGGATGATCCAGGAGCTGCTGGATCGCCCCCGGGATGCTGTCGCCGTCGAACGGGTCGGAGTTCTGGTCCCCGGCGATGACGAACAGCTCGCCTGGTTTCAGCCCGCCGAACACCCCCTCGTCGTCGTAGATGTAACCGGACCGGCCTGGGGTGATGTAATCGGCCCAAAGTCGGATCTCGTCGAAGTTGCGGGTGCCGTTGCGGTCCTCGGGCCCGTCGAAAACGGGTGGTGTGGGATGGCTCACCAGGAAATGCACCGTCTTGCGGCCGATGACTATCGGCACGTCCCAATGGCTCTTCGAGGAGAGCCTGAACACATCCAGCTCCTCCGGCGAGTACCAGTCGGCCGGCTCGGGTGTGTTCGGGTCGTCGGGGAGAAGCGCCCCCGGCATGTCCTCCCACAGGAATTCCTGGAAGGTCCGGATCTCGTCGTACTCGATCGGGTAGGTCGAATAGACCGCCATGCCGAACTGCCCGGGAAACCACCCGAAGCCGAAAGCGTCGTTGGCGTAGGTGAAGTTGAACGGCGCCGGGTTCGGGTCGATGTTCCCGTCGTTGTCCAGGTCGTGCCCGGAGTGGATCCCGGTGTTGGAGGGAGCGGCGAAGCGGTAGGGATACTCGATTCCGCTCACGTCGGGCGCCTGGGCCACCGCCAGGTAGTTCTCGGCGAAGCCGTCGAGTGCGATCCCGTCGGGGTCGAAGTCGAACTCGTTGATCAAGAGCACGTCGGGTCTGGTGCGTTGGACGATCTCTGCGATCACCTCTGCCTGGGTGTTCCCCGGGCCCGCCAGGTCGACCTGGAGCTGGCCGTCGAAGTTGCGGTTCAGCGATGCGTTGAAGGTGGCGAAGCGCACCGTCTCCTGGGTCTTCCCGCCCGCCACCGGTGCCAGGGCGGCCGACAACAGCGTCGCCGCGGCAAGAAGGACCCATCCCCTACGTCTCATGCAGACTCCTCGTGATCGAACTCGCCGGGACCCTACACACAGCGACGAGATCGCCGGTGCAGAAATTCATCTGGCGGTTGCGCGGCGCGGGCAATTGGATCCTATGCTGCTGCCGGCGCAGATCACCACCCCGGCGGGCACGCCGACGCACTGGTGGATCGCGTTGTTCAAAATCGCCCTGTTCAAGTAGGGCAAGGAAGACTGGATGGGAGGGGGCGGTCACCGCCTCCTCCCTGATGGAAGCCGAGAGAAAGCAAATGATTCTTACGCGACACCGATCACCAGCGAAGATGAGCCCGCGAGTCTGGCGGATCGTTCGTGATATCGCCGTGGCCACCCTGGTGTTCCAGGTGATCCACTTCATCGAGCACATAGCCCAACTCGGCTACTGGGCGATCTACCCGCGTGTGGCGCCATGGCTCACCCCATGGGCGGTGGCCGGTCGAGACCTGCTCATCCTGGACGGCACCCCGGGGAGTGGCAACGAGCTGCTCCATCTGGCG
>JAHWLC010000037.1 GCA_019347585.1 Actinomycetota bacterium
GAGGCCTGGGCCGCCTCCACGTGGGAGCGCATCGCCGAGGGTCAGATCTTCCCCGGGATGGAATCCTGGCTGCCCTGGGTCGCGGAGCCGAGGACCCTGATCCACGAGATGCCGATCTCTGCCCACGTGGTCCTGATAGACCCGTCACGCGCCCTCGACCGGAGCCGCGACCTGATGAAGGAGGAGTCCGAGCTGGCGGCGGCGCTCGCCCCGACCTGGGGAGAGGCCGCTCCCGAGGCTGGGAACCATCCCGCCCTGTTCCTCGACCTGGAGCGGATCATGGAGGAGAGGCCGGCCCTCCGGGTGCCGCCCGCCCCCACGGGACCGGGGGACCGGACGGTGAAGGTGACCGGGCTCGACGCCGTTCCCGGCGACCCCGATTCGGTGGCGGCCGCCCTGGGCCGGCTGATCGAGCAGGGGATGGCCACCGTGGTCGCCATGGACGGAGAGGCTGCAGCCGATCGGGTGGCGCGGGTCCTCGGCGAGCACGGCCTGGCGATGGAGAGGCTCGATGCGCTGCCCAATCTCCGGTCGGCGGTGGTGCCGGTCGGCGTGCACAAGGGATTCGTGATGCCCGAGGTCGGTGCGGCCGTGCTCGGGGAGCAGGAGATCGCAGGAAGACGGCGTGCCCACCGCCGCACCGGCAGGGCCCGTGTCCCCCCGGTGCAGCAGTACGCGGATCTGACCGAAGGCGACTATGTGGTCCACTACCAGCACGGGATCGGCCGGTTCGAGGGCCTGGTGTCCAGGACCATGGTCGGTGTGGAGCGGGACTACCTGATCATCGCCTATGCCGGCGGGGACCGTCTCTACGTGCCCGTCGACCAGCTGGCCGCGGTCAAGAAGTACACCGGCGGGGAGACCCCCCGGGTCTCCCGTATGGGAGGCAAGGACTGGTCGGAGCAGAAGGCGAAGGTCCGCCAGGCCGTCGCCGCGGTCGCCGCCCAGGTGGTGGAGCTGCACCGGCAGAGGGCCCAGGCCACGGGGCACGCCTACGACCCCGACACACCCTGGCAGCGCGAGCTGGAGGCGGCGTTCCCCTACGAGGAGACCCCCGACCAGCTCCGGGCAATCGAGCAGGTGAAGAGTGACATGGGCGACGAGCGGCCCATGGACCGCCTCATCTTCGGCGACGTCGGGTTCGGGAAGACCGAGGTGGCCATCCGGGCGGCCTTCAAGGCCGTCCAGGAGGGGAGGCAGGTGGCGGTGCTGTGCCCGACGACGCTGCTCGCCCAGCAGCACCACCAGACCTTCTCGGAGCGCTTCGCCCCCTATCCGGTGCGGGTCGAGGTGCTTTCCCGCTTCCTCACCAGCTCACAGCAGCGTGATGTCGTAGGGGCCTTGGCGACCGGCGAGATCGATGTGGTGATCGGGACCCACCGCCTCCTCTCGGACGACGTCGTGTTCGCCGACCTGGGCCTCCTCGTCATCGACGAGGAGCAGCGCTTCGGGGTCAATGCCAAGGACGCCATCAAACGGCTGAAGGTCGGGGTCGACGTGCTCACCCTCACCGCCACGCCGATCCCGAGGACCCTGGAGATGGCCCTCACCGGGATCCGGGACGTCTCCCATATCCGGACCGCTCCCGAGGACCGCCATCCCATCCTCACCTATGTCGGTCCCTACGACGAGCAGGCGGTGTCGGCGGCGATCCGCCGCGAGTTGCTGCGCGAAGGCCAGGTCTTCTACGTGCACAACCGGGTTCGCTCCATCGACCGGGCCGTTGCCCGTCTCCGCGAGCTGGTTCCCGACGCCCGGTTGCTGGTGGCCCACGGCCAGATGTCGGAGAGCCAGCTCGAGCAGGCGATGATCGACTTCTGGAACGGGGAGCACGACGTGCTGGTGGCCACCACCATCATCGAGTCGGGACTCGACCTGCCCAAGGTCAACACCCTGATCGTGGAGCGGGCCGATCTCCTCGGGCTGGCCCAGCTCTATCAGCTCAGGGGGAGGGTGGGCCGGTCCAACCAGAGGGCTTACGCCTACATGTTCCACCCGCCCGACCAGTCGCTCACCGAGGAAGCCCATCGCCGGCTCGAGGCCATCGGGGAGGCCAGCGACCTGGGCGCCGGGTTCCAGCTTGCCCTGCGCGACCTCGAGATCAGAGGAGCGGGATCGATCCTCGGCGAGGTGCAGAGCGGGCACATCGCCGCGGTCGGCTTCGACCTGTACGCCGAGCTGGTGGCGGAGGCGGTGTCGGAGATGGAGGGCCGGCCGGTGGAGGACGCCTCTCCGCCCGAGATCAGGATCGATCTCCCCGTGGATGCCCACATCCCCGAGTCCTACATCGCCGACCAGGAGCTCCGTCTCGAGGCCTACCGGCGCCTCGCCGCCGCCACCACCAATCCCGAGGTGGACGACGTCGCCCCCGAGTGGGCGGACCGCTATGGCCCGCTCCCTCCGGAGGCGGAGAGCCTGATCACCCTGGCCCGGCTGCGAGTGGAGGCGATCAGGATCGGACTGGAGGAGGTCGTCAAGCTCCGTCATGAGGTCCGTCTCAGCCCGGTGGACCTGAAGCCCTCGCAGGAGGTGAGGCTGCAGCGTCTGTAGGCCGATGCCGTGTTGCGGGCAGCCGAGGGCCAGCTCTTCATCCCGGCCAGGGAGCCGCTCGTCGACCGTCTGATCACCTTCACCCGCCATATGTGGCCTGGCGAAGACACGGTGGCCGACTGACCCGCTGGAGAAGATCGCAATCTAGGGCCGAGCGGCACCTACGATTCCGACCAGTCCCCTTCTGAGAAGGATCCCCCCGTGAAGAAGCTCGCCTCGGCCCTCTCGATCGCCGCGCTCGCCCTCGCCGCCTGTGGCGGCGGGTCCTCCGAGGTTGCCGCCACCGTGAATGGCACCGACATCACCGTGGGCGAGGTCGAGGCCAATATCGATCCCCAGGAGGGCACGATCAGCAAGGAGCTGTTCGCCCAGTTCCTCGGTTTCGAGATCCAATGGGTCATCCTCGACGAGGCCATAGCCGAGCGCTTCGAGGATCTCGAGTTCACCGACGAGGAGGTCGAGGCCGAGGCGGACCGCATCTATGAGGAGGCCAAGGCCGAGGACGAGACGAGGGAGGAGTTCCTCTCCACCCGGGGCGTCACCGAGGACTTCCTGCGGACCATCGCCCGTCAGCGGCTGATCGATGAGGCGATCAGGGAGCGTCTCGCCGGCGAAGTGGAGGATCCGACCCAGGAGGAGATCGCCACCGCGGCCGAGGAGGCGAGGACCCAGCTGACCAGCGTCTGCGTCTCCCACATCCTGGTCGACAGCCAGGAGGAGGCCCAGCAGGTGCTCGACCGCCTGCAGGAGGGTGAGGAATTCGCCGAAGTCGCCGCGGAGGTCTCCACCGACCCGGGCAGCGCCGAAGGGGGCGGGGTGTTGCCCTGTGGGCCGCCCTCGGGATACGTGCCGCCGTTCGCCGAGGCGACACTGCTCGCGCCGATCGGGGAGGTGTATCCCGAGATCGTCGAGACCGAGTTCGGGTTCCACGTGGTCCTGGTGACCGAGCGTACCGAGCCCGCCGAAGGCGATATCCCCACGGAGGAGGAGATCGCCGACACTCTGAGCGCGCAGGCCGTCGGGGCCGAGATCGAGGAGTGGTTCCTGGAGGCGGTCGAGGAGGCCGAGGTCACCGTGGAGGATCGCTTCGGCACCTGGCAGACCGAGCCGCAGCCGATGGTGGTCCCACCGGCCGGGGAATGATCTTCGTCGCCGGAGTCGGGCCCGGCGATCTCGACCGGGTCTCCGACGCCGTCCGCGGCTTGCTCCTGGACGCCGATTCCGTCGTCGCCCGCACCCGCCAGCACCCCGCCCTGGCCCAGCTCGCCGAGCGGCGTCATGTGGTCTTCTGCGACGACCTGTACGAATCGGGTGAGACCTTCGAGGAGGTCTACTCCGCCATCGTCTCCAGGGTGCTCGAGGCCTCCGAATCGGGCGATGTCGTGTATGCCGTCCCGGGAAGCCCGCTGATCGGCGAGTTCGCCGTCCGCGGCTTGCTCGGCTCTGGGGCGCCGGTCGCCGTGGTTCCGGGGGAGTCCTTCGTCGACGCCGTGCTCGCCGAAGTGGGCTACGACCCCCTCGACCGCGGACTTCAGGTCCTCAACGGGCACCATCTCCCCGACCCGCTCGTGCTGGACAAGCCCACCGTCATCGGCCATCTCGACCGTCCCGAGGTCCTGGCCGACGTCGCCGCTTCGGTGGCCAGGGTGGTCGCAGAGGACGCCACTGTGACCGTGGTCTCCGATCTGGGCTCGGCGCACGCCCGGATGGTCGAGATCGGGGCCGACGGGGTCGACCCCTACCTGGCCGGGCTCCGCACCTCTCTCTTCGTCGACGCCGAGCCCGGCGGGTTGATCGGAGTGGTGAGGACGATGAGGAGGCTGCGCGCCGAGTGCCCCTGGGACCGCGAGCAGACCCACGCCAGCCTGGTGAAGAACCTGGTGGAGGAGTGCTTCGAGCTGATCGACGCCATCGAGCGGCTCGAGGATGGGGCCGAGCCCGATTGGGCGGGTTATGCCGGGGTCGAGGACGAGCTGGGAGACGTGCTGCTCCAGGTCCTGTTTCACGAGACCATCGCCCGGGAGGCCGGTGTCTTCGACATCGACCGGGTCGCCGGGGGGCTCCGGGAGAAGCTGGTGCGGCGGCATCCTCATGTGTTCGCGGGCGCCGAGGTGGGCTCCGCCGCCGAGGTCAAGGAGAATTGGGACCGCATCAAGGAGGAGGAGTCGGCAGGCGGGCCGGGATCGGTGCTGGACGGGGTGCCCGAGGGGATGCCGTCGCTGCACCGGGCGTCCAAGATCCAGAATCGCGCCGCCAAAGTCGGTTTCGACTGGGACGAGGCGCCCCAGGTCCTGGAGAAGGTGCGTGAGGAGCTCGCCGAGCTCGAGATGGCGATGGCGGGGTCGGGCGACCCCACCGCCGAGTTGGGAGACGTCCTCTTCTCGCTGGTCAACCTGACCCGGCATCTCGGCGAGGACGGGGAGCTCGCGCTCCGCGCCGCCACGCGCAGGTTCGAGGAGCGCTTCCGGAGGATGGAGGCCGAGGGGCCCCTCCACGGTCTCAGCCTCGACGACCTCAACCGGCGCTGGGAGCGCGCCAAGCGTGGCTGAGCTGCGGGGCCGGTCGCCGGGATGGAGAGGTCCTGGTGGTAGCTTGGCGCCGCCAGCCAGGGGTCGGTGATGAGCGACACCACGATTCAGAGAGTGCAGGCGCGCCAGGTGCTCGATTCCCGGGGCAACCCCACCGTGGAGGCGGAGGTGCGCACCGGGACCGGTTTCGGACGCGCCATCGTCCCCTCCGGGGCCTCCACCGGGGCGGCCGAAGCCGTAGAGCTGCGCGATGGGGGGGAGAAGTGGAACGGGAAGGGGGTGACGCGGGCGGTGGGCCACGTCAACGACGCCCTCGGCCCGGCCCTCGAGGGGAGGGATGCCACCGCACAGGAGGAGATCGACCTCCTGATGACCGATCTCGATGCCACCACCAACAAGGGGAGCCTGGGGGCGAACGCCATCCTCGGCGTCTCCATGGCCGTGGCCAGGGCGGCCGCCGACACCCTTGGCGTCCCTCTGTATCGCTACCTGGGAGGGGCGGCGGCCCGCACCCTTCCGGTGCCCTGTCTCAACGTCTTCAACGGCGGGGCCCACGCCGCCAACTCGATCGACATCCAGGAGTTCATGCTGGTCCCGGCGGGGTTCCCTTCCTATGCCGAGGCGCTGCGCGCCGGGGTGGAGACGTACCAGACCCTCAAGCAGGTCTGCGCCGGCAGAGGGTTGAGCACCAACGTCGGGGACGAGGGAGGATTCGCCCCCGACCTCCCCACCAACGAGTCGGCCCTCGAGCTGTTGGTCGAGGCGATCGCAGAGGCCGGGTACGAGCTGGGCAAGGAGATCGCCCTGGCGCTCGACGTAGCCGCCACCGAGCTACATCGAGAGGGGCGTTACCACCTCGAGGGGCGGGAGCTCGTCACCGGCGAGATGATCGACTATCTCGCCGGTCTGGCGGAGCGCTTCCCGCTGGTCTCCATCGAGGACGGAATGTCCGAGGACGACTGGGAGGGCTGGGTCGAGCTCACCCATCGGCTCGGGGAGCGTACCCAGGTGGTCGGTGACGATCTCTTCGTGACCAACGAGGACCTCCTGAAGAAGGGAATCGCCGAGGGTGCCGCCAACGCCATCCTGATCAAGGTGAACCAGATCGGCACGGTCTCGGAGACCCTTCAGGCCATGGAGACCGCGGAGCGGGCCGGCTACGGGAGGATGGTGAGCCACCGCAGCGGGGAGACCGAGGACACCTTCATCTCCGACCTCGCCGTGGCCACCAACGCCGGCCAGATCAAGACCGGGGCCCCCGCCCGGGGGGAGCGCACCGCCAAGTACAACCAGCTGCTCCGCATCGAGGAGGGTCTGGGGTCGTCGGCGCGCTTTGCCGGCTGGGACCCGTTCCGGAGAGCGCGGTGAGGCTGTTGCGCCGTCCCGGGCCCGTCCTGGCCGTGCTCCTCTTCCTCCTGCTGGGGGCGGCGTTCCTGACCCAGCTCGTCCCCTACCGCCAGATCATCGACTCCGAGCGGCAGGTCGAGGCGGCGCGGGAGAGGCTCGACGGGCTGCGAGAGGAGAACGAGGCGCTTCAGTCCGATGCCGACGCCCTCCATACCGACGCGGAGATCGAGAAGCTGGCCCGGGAGAAGCTGGGCTATGTCCGACCGGGTGAGACCGCCTATGTCGTGCTCGACCCCCCGGCGCCCGCCACCGAGGAGGAGAGGAGCGAGCCCGATGGCTCCCAACGGCGCGAAGAACCCGGGGGGACCTGGGTGGAATGGATCTGGGATTTCCTCACCGGCGCCGATCTGGAATCCTGAACCCATGCTCTCCCCCGAGGACCACGAGGTGGTCGCGGCCCAGATCGGCAGGGAGCCCCACGCCGGGGCCGAGGTGGTCTCCAGGTGCCATCTCGACCTCCCCGTCGTGATCAGGGTGCCGCCCATCCTTCGCGACGGGTCCCCTTTCCCCACCCTCTACTGGTTGACCTGCCCGCTGATGACCACCCGCATCGGCCGGCTGGAGGCCGCGGGTGGAGTGCGTCGCATGGAGGGCAGGGCTTCCGCCGACCCCCTGTTCAAAGTGGCGCTGGTCGAGGCCAACCAGGAGTACGCCCGGGAACGAGAGGCCCTCGTTCCCGAAGATGCCGGCATCTCGCCTCGCGGCGGAGTCGGCGGGTCCCAGGGAGGGGTGAAGTGCCTCCACGCCCACTACGCCCACACCCGCGCCGGCGGCGACAACCCGGTGGGGAGGCTGGTGGCGGACTGGGGGGAGCCTCTCGACTGCGCCGAGCCCTGTGTCGAAGGCGGCGAGCGCAACCCCGACTGGGTGAACCGCCCTTGAGCCGCGTCGGGGTGGTCGACATCGGGACCAACTCGATGCGGCTCCTCATCACCGACGGCGCCGGACCCGATCGGCGCTGGGTGGAGGTGACCGGCCTCGGCCACGGAGTGGACGCCACGGGCCGGCTCTCCGAGGACGCCATGGAGCACACCATCCAGGTGCTCGAACGATTCAGCCGGCTCATGTCCGAGGCCGGGGTCGAGCGGAGAGCGGCGATCGCCACCTCGGCCACCAGGGACGCGGCCAACGGGGAGGACTTCATCGACTGGGCGGAGATCGCTCTCGGGGTCCGCCCGCAGCTCATCACCGGGGAGCGGGAGGGCTCCCTGGCGTACGCCGGGGCCCGTTCCGGGGTCGACGTTCGGGGTGACCTGGCCGTTTGCGACATCGGGGGTGGGAGCACCGAGATCGTCACCGAGGACGCCGTGGTCTCCGTCCGGATCGGCTCGGTGCGGCTCACCGACCGGACCCTCCCCGATCGTCCTCCTACGGCGGGTCAAGTGGATGATGCCTTCGACCTCGTCGGCTCCCTTTTCTCCGGCGTGGACATCGGTGGGGCGGATGCCCTGGTCGGTGTGGCAGGCTCCTGGACCAGCCTTGCGGCCATGTCACGGGGCCTGGCCGGCGGGGACCCGGCGCAGGTGCACGGGATCGCTCTCGAGGCAGCGGCCCTCGACGCCCTCTTCGACCACCTTCTCGGGCTCACCACCGAGGAGACCGCGGCGCTGCCCGGTCTCGACCCGCGGCGCGCCCCGGTGATCCTGGCCGGGGCTCTCATCGCGGTGGTGGTGACCCGCAGGTTCGGCGTCGATGAGGTGGTCATCTCCGAGCGGGACACCCTCGACGGGTTGGCTGCCGAGCTGCTCGCTCTACCCTGATCGTTGCCCGGGTGGCGGAATCGGTAGACGCGAGGGGCTTAAACCCCCTTGAGCCGGCAACGGCTCGTGTGGGTTCGAGACCCACCCCGGGCACCAAGGTGGCTCGCCGCCCGGACCCGCGGCAGGTGCCGCGGGTCTACTCATTGGAGGGTCGTGGGACCCGGACC
>JAHWLC010000038.1 GCA_019347585.1 Actinomycetota bacterium
CGCCATCCCGGGGAGTCTCGGGTCTATGCCAGGGTGACACGCACCGGGGAGATCGCCCGGGGCGACGAGGTGCGGCTACTCGCCTAGGGCGTCGCCCAGGAACTCGAGCGTCCGCTCCCAAGCCTTCTCGAAGGCGCCGGGGTCGAAGGTGTCCCCGTCGGGCTCGCAGAACCCGTGCCGCGTTCCCGGGTAGGTGATCGTCTCCACCGGAAGCGACTCCAATCCCATGGTGGCCTCCATGAACACCGTCTCGTCCTCGGTGATGTACTCGTCCTCCTCGGCGAGATGGATCAGGTAGGTGGAGTTGGAGCCGGCGAAGTCGATCTGCTGGGTCCCGTAGAACGAGACCGCCGCACCAACCAGGTCGGGGAGACGCACCGACGCCCAGAGGCCCAGCGAGCCGCCCATCCCGAACCCGATGATCCCGATAGCGCCGCCGGTGGACTTCTCGTGGAGCAGCTTGGCCGAGGCCAGGACCAGCGACGCCAGCCGGTCCGGACTGGCCGCACCAAGGTGGTCGAGCGCCTCCTGCTCGGTTTCGGGGAACTCGCCGAAGTTGATATCGGGTGCCAGCACCGTGTAGCCGAAGTCGGCGAGGCCATCGCAGAGGCTCTTCACCGACGCGGTGAGCCCCCAGAAGGAGTGGAGGAGCAGGATCCCCGAGCCGGGGCCGGTGTCCGACTGGACGAAATAGGCGAGATCGCGGACCACGGGTTCAAACCTACAGGGGGGTATACCCTGCGCCGGGTGAGCTCGGCGGTGGCCCCCCTCCGGCACAAGAACTTCCGCTCCCTCTGGGCGGCAACTGTGTTCTCCGCCACCGGCACCTTCATCCAGACCGTCGCCGGCTCCTGGCTCATGTTCGAGCTCACCGGTTCGAGCACCTGGGTGGGTCTCATGGTCGCCTCGGCCACCCTCCCCCTGCTCTTCCTCTCCCTGATCTCGGGAGCGCTCGCCGACATGTTCGACCGGGCCAAGTTGATGCTGGTGGCCCAGGGGATCATGGGCGGCTCGGCGGTGGCGATGTCGCTGCTGACCTATCTCGACCTGATGAGACCGGGGCTCCTGCTCGGTCTGGGCCTGGTCCTGGGTTCGGGAGTCGCTCTCAACATCCCGGCCTGGCAGGCCCTGCTCCCCGAGCTGGTGCCCCGGGGTCTCGTCGCCTCCGCGGTCGCGCTCCAGTCCGCTGCGTTCAACACGGCCCGGGCGGTGGGACCGGCGCTCGGGGGCGCCATCGTCGTCGCCTACGGCGCCGAGGCCGGCTTCGGGGTCAACGCCATCACCTATCTGGCCGTGATCGTGGTTCTCATCCTCATCCAACCCCAGCTGGAGATCAGGCAGCGAGAGGAGGCCTCGATGGGGTCTGCCATCTCCCTCGGGTTGCGCTATGCCAGGTTCACCCCCGGTTTCCGCAGGTTGCTGGGCCTGGTCGCCTTGTTCTCCGTGACCGGGGCCGTGGTCCAGGCCACCCTCCCGGTGCACACCGACCACCTGGGGGGGAGCGCAGGCGCCTACGGGATCCTCCTCGGAGCCATGGGCGCCGGCGCCCTCTGCGGTGCCTTCCTCCGAAACCGCCTCTTCGCCAAGGCCGACCGGAGCACCGTCCCCCACACCATCGTCCTGTTCGGTCTCGCCGGGATCACCCTCGGCCTGGCCCCCAACCTTGTGGTGGCTTTCTTGGCGATGCTCGTGGTCGGGCTCTGCTGGCTGCTGACGCTGTCGACGCTCAACGCCACCGCCCAGCTCATGTCACCGGGGTGGATCAGGGGCCGGGCGATGTCGCTGTACACCCTGGCCTTCGCCGGGATCATGCCGCTGGGCTCGATCCTCTCCGGCGTCCTCGCCGACTGGATCGGGACCCCGGGCGCCCTGATCGCCTTCTCCTCCGGCTCCGCACTGCTCGGTTTGGCCAGCCCCCGGTTCGGAGTCCCCAGGCTCGAGGACGTGGAGAGCCCAGAGTTCTCCGATGAGGCTCCACCCCCTCACGATCTGGACGAGTCACACGAGGGAGGGCCGGTGATCGTCCTCAACACCTGGCGCATCGATCCGGATGATCTCGCCGAGTTCACCTCTCTGATGGACCAGGTGCGGATGGTGCGATTGCGGACCGGGGCCTATCGGTGGCGCCTGTTCCGCAATGTGTCCGATCCCACCCTCATCACCGAGCTGTTCGCGGTGGCCGGCTGGGAGGAGCACATGGCCCAACACGGTCGCATCGACACGGCCTCCGCCGCCATCCTGGCGAGGGCTCGCGCTTTCGACCGAGAGGGAGGGCCGCGCAATCGCCACCTGATCGCCATCGATGTCGCCCACCCGCCCGACTTCGACGAACTGGTGGCGCGGCACGAGATGATGCACATGGTGGACGGGTCGGTCCCCGCCGCCGATCAGGAGTCCTGAGCGAACTCCATCTCCCGGCGGAACCGCTTCCAATCCGACTTGGAGGTCGACCACGCGATATCGGTGACGATCGCCACCACCCCGATGGCCACCACCCCCCACACCGCCCACACCGGGAGGTCTGCGGCGATCGCCGCCCCGAGCAGGGCGAAGGGGAGCAGCTTGGTCAGGATCGCCCCCGAGGCGTGCATCCATGCCCGACGCCGCGGCCGGGTGCGGAGGTACGTCGAATAGTCGATCTTCACCCCGGGCTGCGGCTGGAGGATGGAGCCGATGAACCAGCAGGTGAAGCCGATCCCCGAGATCGCCCCGGTGACGAGATGGGCGAGACCGTGGGTGGTCACGAGCAACACGCCGAGGCCCGCGTAGAAAGCGACGACAGCACCCCAGCCCTCGAGAGCGTATGTCCACCAGACCAAGGCGAGGCCCCCGACGGTCGCCGCGAGCATCGAGGCGGTGCCCAGCCAGAGGGGGACGGTGACCAGTGCCCAGTTGCGGAAGGCGCGGTCGTCGATACGGGCGATGCGGTCGGCGTAGCGCTCAGCCAGCTCGGGGTTCTCCTTGACCCGGGAAACCGCCGACCAGAATCCGGTGCCGTCGAGGTCGTTGCCGGCGTCGAGCGCGTCCTCCGCCCGGACGAGGGCATTCTCCACACTGGGCTCTGCCATGGCTACAAGCATATGTACGGTGCGCGCCGTGCAACCGGATGTGCTGTCGCGGGGTTCTACCGGTGATGGATGAGATGGGCAAAGCGCTCGCCGCCGACCTCGACGGCTTCTTTCCGGTGCTGGTCGACCAGATCGGGCGCCGCCTCTACTGGGGTCTCCGTCGCCTCTGTGGCGACCATCAGGAGGCCGAGGACCTAACCCAGGAGACCTTCATCCGCGCCTACCGGGCCCTCTCGGGCTACGACTCGGGGCGGATCTCCTCCATGACCGTCGAGCCCTGGCTGTGGACCATCGCCCTCAACCTGGGCCGCAACCATCTCAGGGACCGCTCGAGGAGGCCCACGTTCGTCAAGCTGGAGGAAAGGGGTCGAGAGGATCCCGAGCCGGTGGACGGTGCGATGTGGGACCGCCGACTCGCCCATCTCAACAGTCATCAGAAGACGGCGGTGGTGCTCCGGCATGTGATCGGGCTGGGGATCGGCGAGATCGCCGAGGCGACCGGAAGGCCCGAGGGAACCGTGAAAGCCGATGTGCATCGAGGTCTGAACAAGCTGAGAGAACTGATCGAGGAGGAAGCATGAGCATCGAGAGAGCTCTGGAGTCGCTGATGGGGCCCCTCCCCGACGGGGTCAGCGAGGGCATCGCATTGGGCGCGGGGCTGGCAGAGGGCTACGACCTCTACGAGTCGCCGGTGGGCGAGGTGGTGGTCACCTTCAACCCCGAGGGGGTGTCGTCGCTCGACCTCGCCGACGACGACTTCGCCGGGCGGTTCGTCGAGCGGTTCGGGCGCCGTTTGCTCAGGGCCGAGCCTCCCCGCGCTTGGGGCCGTTACATCTCCGAGGCCATAGAAGCGGGCACCCCGGGGCGTCTCCCCGTCGACCTGCGCTCGGTGACCCCGTTCCGGGAAGAGGTGCTGCGCACCACCGCCACCATCCCCAAGGGTGAGGTCCGTGCCTATTCCTGGGTGGCCGCCGAGGTGCACCGGCCGCAGGCGGTGCGGGCGGTGGGCTCGGCGGTGGCGAACAACCCCATCCCCTTGATCATCCCCTGCCATCGGGTGGTCCGCTCCGACGGCACCGTGGGCAAGTACTCACTGGGCGGGCCGCACAACAAGCGCCTCCTGCTCGCCGAGGAGGGCGCCGACCCCAACTGGCTGGACCTGCTCGCCGCAGAGGGCGTGAGGATGATGGGCAACAAGACGACCAAGATCGTCTGCCATCCCACCTGCCGGCATGCCCGCAGCTCGAAGCCGGAGAACCTGGTGGTGTTCGACTCCCTGGAGACGGCGGAAGCCGCCGGCTACCGCCCCTGCAGCCACTGCCGGCCGAAGTAGGGCTCCGGAAGGGCGACGGTCGGCAGCGCCTGCCGGTTATCGGCTCGGAAGCCGAGGCCCCTCTGGACGCTTGGGTGAATGAATAGGCGTCGAGATGTGAGGGCCGCTCGCGGTGAGCGATATGAACGTTGGTCGATGGGATAAGTAGTTTGAGCAACGGCTGACCAGCCCCAGGAGGTACGCGTGACCGACACTGCACGACTCGAAGAGCTAGCCCGACAGCTATGTGTGGACAGCATCCGGGCCACGAGCGCCGCAGGCTCCGGGCACCCCACATCTTCGATGTCTGCCGCCCATCTCACGGCGGTCCTGTTCTCGAATCATCTCCGCTACGACCCGGAGAATCCGGACCATCCCGGAAACGATCACTTCGTCATCTCCAAGGGCCATGCCTCCCCTCTGCTCTATTCCCTCTACAAGGCGCTGGGAGTCATCGACGATGACCAGCTCCTCTCCCTGCGGGAGATGGGCAGCCCCCTGGAGGGGCACCCCGCCCCCGTGGAAGGGCTTCCTTGGGTGGAGGTGGCTACCGGATCTCTCGGGCAGGGGCTTCCCATCGGGCTGGGTATGGCCCTCGGTCTGCGGCTCCGCGGCCTCCCGGGCCGGGTGTGGGTCTTGCTGGGCGACTCGGAGATGTCCGAGGGCTCGGTATGGGAGGCCATGGCCAACGCCTCCCACCACGAAGTCGGCAACCTGATCGGCATCCTGGACATGAACCGATTGGGGCAGCGAGGTCCCACCATGTTGGGCTGGGACGGCGACGCTTACGTCGCAAGGGCCGAAGCATTCGGCTGGCAGAGCATTCAGGTCGACGGCCACGACGTGGCAGCCATCGATGATGCCTACGAGCTGGCCGCAGGAGCCGACCAACCCACTCTGGTGGTGGCGAGGACAGTGAAGGGATGGGGAGTGTCCTTCTTGGAGAACCAGGGCGGCCACCACGGCAAGGCGGTCGCCAAGGACCAGAAGGACCAGGCCATAAAGGAATTGGGAGGTCAGCGGTCGCTGAATCTGGTTCCCCCGGCTCCGCCGGAAGCCGCCGAATCCAGCGAGGAGCCCGGGTCCTACCAGCGCCCCACGTTCAGCGAGCCCATCGCCACCCGCAAGGCATTCGGACAGGCTCTCGCCGCTCTGGCCCCCTCCCGGCCCGACCTGGTCGTGTTGGATGGCGAGGTCTCCAACTCCACTTACACGGAGGTCTTCGAAGAAGTAGAGGCGGAGCGCTTCCTGGAGATGTACATCGCCGAGCAATGCATGGTGGGGGCGGCGGTTGGTCTCCAGGCGGTCGGTCTCACCCCGGTGGCAGCCACCTTTGCCGCCTTCCTGACCCGGGCCTACGACTTCGTGAGAATGGCGGCGGTCTCTCGAGCCGATATGGCCCTATCAGGGTCGCATGCCGGGGTCTCCATCGGCGAGGACGGCCCTTCCCAGATGGGTCTGGAGGATCTGGCCATGATGAGAGCTGTCCACGGTTCGACGGTGCTCTATCCGGCCGATGGGAATGCCACGGTGAGCCTCGTCAGCCAGATGGTGGATCGGCCGGGAATCAGTTATCTGCGGACTACCCGTGAGGACACCCCGCAGCTCTACGGCCCGGACGAGGAGCTGCCCATCGGTGGGAGCAAGACGCTGCGGGCCGGCGACGACGACCGGGCCACCATCATCGGGGCCGGAGTGACTCTTTTCGAGGCGTTGAAGGCGGCCGAGTCACTGTCTGAGGACGGCATCTCAGTCCGGGTTGTCGACGCCTACTCAATCAAGCCGATCGACGAGGAGACGATCCGGCAAGCCAGTCGCGAGACTGGTCTGCTGGTTGTCGTCGAGGACCACTGGATCGAAGGGGGTCTGGGGGATGCGGTCTTGGCCGCCTTGACTTCTGACGGCAGCCCGCTGACCGGCAAGGTGGTCAAGCTGGCAGTCACCGACATGCCCGGGTCGGGACCACCCGAGGAGATGCGGGAATGGGCCGGGTTATCCGCTTCGCGGATCGTGGAGGCTGTCGAGAAGAATCTGTAGCTCCCCCGACACAATCGGCACAGGCCCCGGATCCGCCTAGGGGTGGGCAGCCTGGAGCCCTGAGCTCACCCGGCGGCCGGCCCCCGGATCGGGCCCCGGCCAATAGAGTCGCCACATGACCGTCATCAAGTCGATCGCTCTCTTCGTCGCGGCCGCCATCGCCGAGATCGGGGGTGTCTACCTGGTGTGGCAGGGGGTCCGGGAACGGCGCGGCCTGGCCTTCGTGGGTGTCGGTGTCATCGCTCTCGGGCTCTACGGCCTCGTCGCCACATTCCAGCCCAGTCCTCACTTCGGGAGGATCCTCGCCGCCTATGGAGGGGTCTTCGTAGTCGGATCCCTTCTCTGGGGCGTCGTTTTCGACGGCTTTCGGCCCGACCGATACGACATCATCGGTGCCGCCATCTGCATCATCGGGATCGCCGTCATCATGTACGCCCCTCGAGCCGGCCAGGTCTAGGCCGGGATCCACGGTCGCCAGGTACCCTCGGCCTCGATGACTGACAACGGATCGATCGAGCAGCCGGAGGAGTACCGAGAGGAAGTGCTGGGCTCGGCGCCCCGGGAAGTGATCGCCGAGAAGCTCGGGTTCAGCCCCGAGGCCGTCGCCGAGAAAGTCCGCACTCACCTCGGGCGGTGACGGTGGCGGCGACCGCCGATGTGGTGGTGGTCGGCGCCGGGATCGCCGGGGTCTCTGCCGCCTACCACCTCTCCCGGCGTGGGGTAGCCAGAGTGGTGATCGCCGACCCCCGCCCCCCGCTCACGCTGACCTCGGACAAATCCACCGAGTGCTACCGCAACTTCTGGCCCAACCCGGAGATGGTGGCGCTGACCAATCGCTCCATCGACCTCCTCGAAGAGCTGGCCGAGGAGTCGGGCGACTACTTCTCCCTCACCCGGAGGGGCTATCTCTTCGTCACCGCCGACCCCACCCGTCTCGACGCCATGACACGCCAGGCCGTGATCAGCTCGGGGTACGGGACCGGCCCGGTACGTCGCCACCCCGGCCCCCATCCTCATGGCCAGTCCGATGACGGGATCGACGTCCTCACCGGGCAGGCGCTGCGGGAGGCCTTCCCCTATCTCAGCGAGGAGGCGCTGGGGGCCCTCCACGTCCGGCGTGCCGGGTGGTTCAGCGCCCAGCAGCTCGGCGCCCTGATGCTGGAGCGGTTCAGGGACGCCGGTGGCGAGCTCGTCGTCGCCACGGTCACCGGGATCGTCGTCGACAACGATCGGGTTCGCGGGGTGCGACTCGACGACGGATCCGTAATCGACACCCCCACGGTGGTGGTGGCTGCCGGGCCCATGGCCCCGAATGTCGCCGCCCTGGCCGGAGTGGAGCTGCCCCTCTTCTCCGAGCTTCATCTCAAGGTGAGCTTCCGCGACCACCTCGGAGTGATCCCCAGGGATGCCCCCATGCTGATCTGGAGCGACCCCCAGCACATCGAGTGGTCGGACGAGGAACGTGCCGGGCTGGTCTCGATGGGCCGGGAGGAGCTGCTCGGGGAGATGCCCGTCTTCTGTCACGGCCGTCCCGAGGGTGGAGCCGACTCCCCCTACTTCACCGCCCTCTGGGAGTACCACCAGGAAGTGATGGGGCCGGTGTGGCCCCTCCCCGAGGACCCTCTCTACCCCGAGGTGGTGATGCGCGGCTTGACCAGGATGATCCCGAGACTCGAGGTATACCTCGACCGGCTGCCCCCTTCCAGCGTCGACGGCGGGTACTACACCAAGACGGCGGAGAACCGCCCTCTGATCGGGCCCGCCGGACAGGACGGGCTCCAGCTGGTCGCCGGGCTATCCGGATTCGGAGTGATGGTGTCCGCCGCCGCCGGAGACTTGTTGGCGGCACACATCTGCGGCGAGCAGCTCCCCGATCACGCCGCGGCCTTCCTCCTCGACCGCTACGAC
>JAHWLC010000039.1:0-4360 GCA_019347585.1 Actinomycetota bacterium
ACGACTCGCCGAGACCCTGCGGGAGAGGCGAGAGGACGTATACCTTTTCCGGGAGCTGACCACCCTTAGGTTCGACGTCCCCCTCGAGGAGGAATTGGCCGATCTCGAGTGGAAAGGGGTGCCCCGGGAGCGGTTCATCGGCTTCTGTGAGTCGATGGGCCTCGACCCCGCCGACTTCAGGGTGGATCGCTGGAGCGATTAGCCGTCGTCCTCCTCCCAGATGACGTCGAATCGGTCGTTGCAGTCGGCGCATCGGTAGGCGAGAGATTCGCCTGGCTCCAATCCCTCCTCGGGGAGGAAGCTGATCAGGTGCGCAGTGCCCCCGCACTCGACGCAGACGATTTCTCTGGCGATCTCGCTCATGTCTCCGTTCCCGGCCTGGTGCGAAGCAGGAGCAGCGAGCCCAGTAGGCCCGCGATCACGGACCCGGCGAAGATCCCGACCTTGGCCAGGTCGGTGATATCCGCGCTGACGAAGGCGAGATCGGTGATGAAGAGGGAGACGGTGAAGCCGATCCCGGCAATCGCGGCGAGCCCGAGGACGTGATTCCAGCTCGTGCCCACCGGGAGACGGCCCAGCCCGAACCGGACGGCGGCATAGGTGAAGGCGCTGATCCCGCCCAGCTTCCCGATCACCAGTCCGAGTGTGATCCCCAAGGCGACCGGAGAGGTCAGGGCCTCTCCCAGGTCGACTCCTTCGAAATCGACGCCGGCGTTGGCAAGGGCGAAGAGAGGGACGATCAGATACGAACTCCACGGCGTGAGCTTGTGCTCCAGCCGGTTGAGGGGAGCCACGGCCTCGCTGGCCATCGTGGACAAGAGCATCGCCTCGTGGTCGGCTCGCTCCTGGGCCCGCAGGCTCTCCGGCTCCAGTGGGAACTGGTCGAGCAACGACCTCGCCCCCTCGTCGAACTCCCTTGCCCGGTAATAGGGGCGGGCCGGGGTCATGAGCCCGAGGGCCACCCCGGCCAGGGTGGCGTGGATGCCCGACTCCAGCGTGAAGTACCAGATGGCGAAGCCCAGGGGAACGTAGAACCAGAAGGCCCGGACGTTGACCTTGGCCGCCACCCACACCGCCAGGAGACCGCCCACCGCGGCGGCGAACCAGCCCGCGTTCAAGTCGGCGGTGTAGAAGAGGGCGATTACGGCGATGGCCCCGATGTCGTCGGCTATGGCGACTGCGAGCAGGAAAAGCTTGGCCCCGGATGGCACCCGCGAGCCGAGCAGGGCGATCACCCCCAGGGCGAAGGCGATGTCGGTGGCCATGGGGATCCCCCATCCTCTGATCGCCTCCCCACCGGTTCCCATCGTGAACAGGACGTAGATGAGGGCTGGAAAGATCATCCCGCCGAGAGCGGCCATCACAGGGAGAGCCGCGGCCTTGCGATCGTTGAGATCGCCGATGACCAGCTCCCGCTTGATCTCGAGCCCGACGACGAAGAAGAAGATGGCCATCAGCCCGTCGTTGATGAAGGCGTGGAGCGTCTCCTCGAGATGGAAGTCGAGGAACTCGATATCGATCTCTTCTTGGAGGAGGGAGAAGTACGACTCCGATGCCGGGCTGTTGGCCCAGACCAGGGCGGCCACCGCGGCGACGAGGAGGACGATTCCCGACGACGCCTCGATCTGGCTGAACCGGACGAAGGGTCGGATGAAGGTCTGGGGGACCCAGCGATCCGATGTCGCCCAGGTCCGGTGGCGAGTGTCCATCAGCCGACGGATCTCCCCGCAGAGCCGAGCATCTCGCAGGCCTCCACCACGCGCTCGGCCATCCCCACCTCTGCCTTCTTCATGTAAGAGCGCGGGTCGTAGACCTTCTTCTCCCCCACCTCGCCGTCGATCTTGAGGACGCCGTCGTAGTTCTTCATCACGTGGTCGACGATGGGCCGGGTGTAGGCGTACTGGCAGTCGGTGTCGATGTTCATCTTGATGACGCCGTAGTCGAGGGTCTCGTGGATCTCCTCGAGCGAGGACCCGCTGCCCCCGTGGAAGACCAGATAGTGGCGCGCCTCGGGCCCGAACTTCGCCTCCACCGCCTCCTGCCCCTCTTTGAGGATGCTCGGGTCCAGTTGGACGACACCGGGTTTGTAGGCGCCGTGGACGTTGCCGAAGACGGCGGCTAGGAGATAGCGGCCCTTGTCGAAGGTGCCCAGCACCTCCGAGACGGTGATCATGTCCTCCGGGGAGGTGTACAGCTTGGAGCGGTCGACGTCGGAGTGATCGGTGGCGTCCTCCACCCCGCCGACGATGCCGATCTCGAGCTCGAGGACGATGTCCAGCTCCGCGCACAGAGCGAGCAGCTCTTCGGCGAGAGCCAGGTTCTCCTCCATGGGGAGGTTGGAGGCGTCGAGCATGTGCGATTGGAAGAGGGGCCCCTTCCCCGCGGCCCGCCGCTCCCTGCTCGCCTCCAGCAGGGGCCTGATGAACCCGTCCACCCTGTCCGGCGGGCAGTGGTCGGTGTGGAGCGCGATATTCGCCGGGTACTGGCTCGCCACCACATGGCCGAACTCGGCCAGGGCGCGTGCGCCCAGTGCCATGTCCTTGTTGGACTGCCCCGAGGCGAACTCACCGGCGCCGTATGACATCTGGATGATCCCGTCGGAGCCGGCCTTGCTGAAGCCCTCCAGGGCGGCCAGCATCGTCGTCGACGAGGTGACATTGATCGCGGGCATCGCGTACCCGCCGTCGCGGGCTGCCTCGAGCATTTCGGCGTACTTCTCCGGTGTGACGATGGGCATGGGTCCTCCCTGTCCGGGGACGGAAAAGGTAGTCGCTCCCGTTTCCCGACTGGCCGTCGCCATGGACCCTCTTGTGTTTCGACCGGCGATGGCGGCCTCGGGTCACTCCCAGACGAGGAGAAAGGTGAGCGGCCACCTGCTGCGGGACCTCGCTCACCGAGGACGCGGCCATCACGGTGATCCCCGCCTGGTCTGGGGTTACGCCATCTGGTTGGTCTTCAGCCGTCCCACCAGGGGCCCCGCCACGACCTGATCCGAGAGCCGGTTAGTTTCCCGGCGATGCGGTCGCTCTCCAGAATCGGTCTCTCCGCCATCACCTCCGCCACGATGGCCATTGCCACCTTCCCCATCATCGTCTTCAGCGTGCTCGCCGCCGACCTCATCGAGGAGTTCGACATCGCCCGATTCCAGGTCGGGGTTCTGGTCACCGCTACCGGATTGGTCGGCGCCCTGATGTCGCCGGTGTTCGGCAGCGTGACTGACCGGGTGGGGGCGGTCACCTCGACCCGCTCGGTGCTCGGCCTCGGCGCCCTGGCGCTGGTCGGCCTGGCCCTCTCCCCGACCTACGCCGCGCTCGTCGCGGCGTCGATCCTCACCGGCGTGCCCAACGGGTGGAGCAACCCGGCCACCAACGCCCTGATCGTCGAGAACGTGCCTGTCGGCCGGCGGGGGGTGGTCACCGGGATCAAGCAGTCCGGGGTGCAGATCGGGACCTTTCTCGGCGGCCTGCTCCTCCCCATCTTCGTATCGCTGTGGAATTGGAGGATGGCCGTGGCCGCGTTCACGGTGATCCCGGCTGCCGCTCTCGCCGGGCTGTGGGGCCACCGCGATCGGTCCCGGGAGCAGTGGAGGCCGGGACAGGGCGACGGCCCTCTGCCCGCCTCGGTGAAGTGGGTGACGGTGTACGGGACTCTGTCGGGTCTCGCCACCTCGGCGATGTTCGGGTTCTTCCCGCTGTTTGCCGAGGAGGACCAGCTCTGGTCGGACTGGGCGGCCGGGTTCTCGATCGCGGTCATCGGCCTCACCGGGATCGCGGCCCGGATCTTCTGGCCGGCGGCGGCGGAGCGGCACATCGGACACGGGAGGACGCTCCGTCTCCTCGCGATGCTCAGCCTGGTCTCGGCGGTCCTGCTCGCCCTGGCCGCGGCCGATCTGGTGCCAAGCTGGTCGCTGGTCCCCGCCGCGGTCCTGCTCGGCGGAGGGGCGATCGCGTGGAACGCGGTGGGGATGCTGGCGGTGATGGACTTCACCCCCGCCTCTCTGGTGGGGAGGGGGACCGGGCTGGTGCTGCTCGGCTTCCTCTTCGGCCTTGCGGCGGGCGCTCCCATCCTCGGCTACTCGGTCGACGTCACCGGGAGCTACGTGCCGGGCTGGATCGGGGCGGCGGTCCTGCTGGGAGGCTGCGCCATCGTCGCGGGGCGGATCCCTGGCCGCGGTACCCTCGCCTCCCCGTGAGGTTGGTCATCGCCCGCTGTCGAGTCGAGTATCGAGGGCGTCTCAGCGCCGAGCTGCCCATGGCGACACGGCTCATCATGATCAAGGCCGACGGCACCCTGGCCATCCACTCCGACGGCAACGCCTCGAAACCGCTCAACTGGATGGTCGCCCCCAACACCATCGAGA
>JAHWLC010000039.1:4460-8289 GCA_019347585.1 Actinomycetota bacterium
CCCACCGACATCGGCCCGGTGGACCTGCTCTGCGCCGACGGGGATGGGAGGAGCGTCGCCGTCGAGGTCAAGAGACGGGGCGAGATCAGCGGGGTGGAGCAGCTGACCCGCTACATGGAGCGTCTCGACAACGATTCCCGCCTGGCGCCGGTGCGGGGAATACTGGTCGCCCAGACGATTTCGCCCCAGGCCCGGGTGCTTGCCGAGTCGAGGGCCATCGACGCGATCGAGGTCGACTACGACGGGTTGCGCGAGGTCGAGGACGCCGAGCTCAGGCTCTTCGACCCCCGCTGATGTTCGAAATCGTCTTCTACAGCCCGGAGATCCCGCCCAACACCGGAAACGCCATGCGTCTCGCCGCGGTGACCGGGTGCCGGCTCCATCTCATCGAGCCTCTCGGCTTCGACATGGAGGACCGCAAGCTCCGCCGGGCCGGCCTCGACTACCGGGACAAGGTGACGGTGAGGTTGCACCCGGACCTGCAGAGCTGGAGGGCCGCGGTCAGCGCGGAGCGGGTGTTCGCCCTCACGGTCGACGCCGAGAGGCGGTACACCGACGTGGAGTACCAGATCGGGGACGTCTTTCTCTTCGGCCCCGAGTCGACGGGCTTGCCGGCCGAGGTGCATGGCCAGGAGTGGGTGAGCGAACGGCTCCGCATCCCGATGATCCCCGGCCTCCGATCTCTCAACCTGTCCAACGCTGCCGCCATCGTCGTCTACGAGGCCTGGCGACAGCTCGGGTTCACTGGCGCCCGATAATGGCGAACCCAGGGTTGTAGACCCCGCTATACGGGGTGTGGAACCCTGGGTTCGCTGGATTTACTCGCCGAGCAGCCTCAGGGCGATGGCCTCGGAGAGGACCGAGCGCTCCAGGTCGGCGACGTCCTGGCTCTCGTTGGGCGCGTGTATCGCGCTGGTGGGATCGCCCGCTCCGACCACGAGGATCGGGGCGTCGGGGTAGCGCTCGGCGAACATGGAGATGAAGGGGATGGAACCTCCGGCCCCCATCTCGACGGGATCGGTGCCGTACGCCTCCCGGAAGGCGTCACTCCACGCCTCCACGGCGAAGTTGTCGCTGTCGATCACGGTGGCCTCGCCCTTCTCCTCGTAGAGGAACTCGAGCCGCGCCCCCCAGGGGACGTTGGCCTCGATGTGCTTCTTGAGCGCGCCCAGTGCCTCACCGGCGTCCTGACCCGGCGCGATGCGCAGGCTCACCTTGGCCCGCGCCACCGGGACGAGCTGGTTGATCGCCTCGGCGACGGGCGGGGCGTCGATGGCGAGGATGGAGACCGAAGGCCGGGTCCACAATCGCGACGCGATCGATCCCTCCCCGATGAGCTCGACGCCGTCGACAGCCCCGGCGAGTCGGCGGGCGAGGGGCTCGGGGATCTCCAGGCCCTCTCCCGGCTCCCCGGCCACCAGGCCGTCGATGGCGACGGCGCCCTCGTCGTCATGGAGTGAGGCGAGGATGCGGGCGAGGGCCATCAGGGCGTCGGGGACCATGCCCCCGTAGAGACCCGAGTGCACCGCCGCCCGCAAGGTGCGCACCTCGATCTTGACCCCGACCACGCCGCGCAGGGAGGTGAGGAAGGCGGGAACCCCCACCTCCCAATTGCCTCCGTCGCCGATGACGATGACGTCGGGGCGGAGCAGATCCGAGTACTTCTCCAGGATGCCGGAGAGGCCCACCGAGCCCCCCTCCTCCTCGCCTTCGAGGAAGAGCTGGACTCCCACCGGGAGGTGGTCGCCGTGGGCGGCCACCGCGCCCAGGTGCATGACGATGCCGGCCTTGTCGTCGCTGCTTCCCCGGCCGTAGATGCGCCCGTCCCGCTCCACCGGGTCGAAGGGCCCGCTCTCCCATTCCGGGAGGGGCCCCGGCGGCTGAACGTCGTAATGGGCGTAGAGGAGCACGGTGGGGGCGCCTTCGGGACCGGGGCGCTCGGCGAAGACTGCCGGCCTCCCCGTGGAGCTCTCGAGGAGCTGGGCGTTCTCGTATCCGGCGCCTTCCAGCATCGAGACGATCTTCTCCCCGGCCCGTCGCACCACCCCAGGGTCGTATCCGTCGGCGCTCACCGACTCGAGGCGGACCAGAGACATCAACAACTCCTTGAGACGGGGCATGTCGGCGGCAACAGCGGTCTTCAAGTCTTCGTGCATGGCGGGAGGCTACCGCTACCCCCCACACCGTGGCCACGGTGCGATGATGAGCTCGGTGATGTCCTTCCGCCTCTTCGGGATCCCGGTGACTATCGGCGGCTCCTTCATATTGGTGGCCGCGCTGCTCGGGCTGTCCGGGGCCCCGCGGATCGAGACGGTGGTCGCCTGGGTGGCCCTCGTCTTCGTCTCCATCCTCATCCACGAGCTGGGTCACGCCTTCACCGCCCTCTCTTTCGGATCCGATGTCGCGATCGAGCTCAACGGACTGGGTGGACTCACCCGATGGAACCCGCCGGGGGAGCTCACCCCGGGCAGGCGCGCGCTGGTCGCCGCTGCGGGCTCGGCGGTGGGACTCGTCTTCGGGGGCCTCGTCTGGCTGGCCGCCCGTCAGCTGGGACCATTCTCCGGTCTCACCGGCTTCGTGATCACCAACCTCGTCTATGTCAACGTCTTCTGGGGCCTGCTCAACTGGCTGCCGATCCGACCGCTGGACGGGGGGCACCTGCTGCTGTCGCTCCTGGAGAAGGTCGCTCCGTCACGGGTGGAGACCGTCGCCAAGGTGATCTTCGTCATCACCGCCGGCATCGCGCTCTTCCTGGCGCTGCGCTACGAGCTGCTCTTCGTGGCCCTGCTCGCCGGCTGGCTTCTCTTCTCCGAGTTCGCGGCGGGGCGTGCCCGTCCACCGGCAGGCCCGGTCCCCGACCTCAGCTACGAAGATCCCCGACAGGAGTCGGCGGGCGAGCCCGCCCCCGAGACCAGGACCGAGCCGGACCCGGGCCACTAGCTTCGTAAGCATGGACTTTGCCTACGGGGACAGGGTCAACGAGCTGCGCTCCCGGCTGCTCGACTTCATGGAGTCGCACGTGTACCCGGCGGAGTCGGTGTATCGGGACCAGATGGAGGGGTCGGAAGACCCCCACCACCACCCGGCGATCCTCGAGGACCTGAAGAAGGAGGCGCGCAGCCGGGGCCTGTGGAACCTGTTCCTTCCCGACGAGGAGCTGGGAGGTGGGCTCTCGGTCCTCGAGTACGCCCCTCTCGCCGAGATAACAGGGCGCAGCCCATGGCTGGCGCCCGAGGCCCTCAACTGCTCGGCGCCCGACACCGGGAACATGGAGATCCTGCACATGTTCGGCACCGAGGAGCAGAAGGAGAGCTGGCTCCACCCGCTCCTCGAAGGCGAGATCCGCTCCTGTTTTTCGATGACCGAGCCCGATGTCGCCAGCTCCGACGCCACCAACATCCGCACCCGCATCGAACGGGAAGGGGACGTGTGGGTGGTCACCGGTCGCAAGTGGTTCAGCTCGGGGGCCGCCTCACCTCGATGCAAGTTCTCCATCGTGATGGGGCTGACCGACCCGGGGGCGGAGCGGCACCGCCAGCAGTCGATGGTGATAGTCCCCGTCGCCACTCCCGGGGTCGAGATCGAGCGGGAGCCGACGGTGTTCGGGTATCAGGAACGGGGTGGACATCCCCAGATCCATTTCGACGGTGCCCGGGTCCCGGCGTCGAACCTGCTGGGAGAGGAGGGCGGCGGCTTCGCCATCGCCCAAGCCCGGCTGGGCCCGGGCCGGATCCATCACTGCATGCGCTCGATCGGGGCCGCCGAGCGGTGTCTCGACCTCATGATCCAGCGTTCCCAGGCGCGCAGCGCCTTTGGCAAGCCTCTGTCC
>JAHWLC010000003.1 GCA_019347585.1 Actinomycetota bacterium
CCCACCCTCTCCAATGCCTCGGCTGCGGTCATGTCCGCACCCAACGGCGCCTCCGGCCAGACCTCGGCCAGGGGACGGAGGGCGAACTCACGCTCACCGACCCGTGGGTGGGGCACCTCGAGTGCGTCGGTGCTCACCGGCCCGACATCAGAGGCCAAGATGTCTAGGTCCAGGGTTCGGGGGCCCCACCGCTCTTCCCTCGCCCGCCCGGCCTGGTCCTCGATGCGGGCCAGGGCCTCGAGCAACGCGACAGGGCCGAGCTCGCTCTCCAGGATCGCCACCGCGTTGAGATAGGGGCCTTGGGAGGGGCCTCCCAGCGGCTCGGTCCCGTAGACCGATGAGAGGGCCTGCACCGATCCGAGCGATCTCAGACCCCTGACCCCGGCTCGCAAGTTGTCGAGGCGATCCCCGAGGTTCGAGCCCAGACCGATGGCGTAACGGGTCAACTACTTCTGTCGACGGTCACCGAGACGTCGTCGAGGACCGCCCCCAGCTCCGCCTCCGGCTTGTGGATGGTCACCACCACCCGCTCCGCCCGGGGATCGGCGAGCACCGTCTCCGCCACGCGATGGGCGACGCTCTCGATGAGCTTGTGCGACTCCCCGCCCACCGTCTCGTTCACCTGCTCGGCCAGCCGTCGGTAGTCGATGGTGTCGTCGAGGTCGTCAGACCTGCCCGCCGGGGCGAGGTCGGCGAACACCACGAGATCGACCCGGAACACCTGCGGCCTGACCTGTTCTTCCTCGAGGACCCCGTGCCTGGCGTAGACTTCGATCCCCCGCAGCTCGATGCGGCCGCTCACGAAGCCGAGGACGCCGGGATCAGCGACCGGCCCTCGGGCCCGAGCGCCCTGCCCAGGATCTGCTGGATCACTGCAAGGGCAAGGATCGGGTTCTCCACCAGGCCAGAGGTGACCAGGTAGCTGCCCAGAAGGCCGCCGACGGTGTCGTCGATCGACTCGCGATGAACCAGCACGCGCCCGTGACTGCGACTCATCGCCTGCGACAGGGTGTTGACGAAGCGCATCACGTCGGCCGGCTCGACTGGTGAGCTCACGGGGCAGGAGTAGGTGGCGATCCCCGCTTGCCGATAGGCGGCCAGATTCTGGTTGGCGGGGAGCATGGAGACGATGGTGTTGATCCCGGCCTCCTCGACCAGCCAGGTGATCTCCTCCTCCCGTCTCACCTTGCGGTGCTGGAAGCCCGAGCCCCCGACCCGGTCCGAAACGGCCAGGCGATCGGCGATGACCCACTTGAAAGCTCGAGGCTTCAGTCCAGCGGCCATGCGTCCCATCTATCGGGTCACCATAGCTGTGGCAAGGGCCAAGGCCTGCCGGGAGCGGAGGACGTCATGGACGCGAAATACCCGGGCCCCATTGATAAAACCGACGGCAGTGGTGACGGCGGTGGCCATATCGAGATCTGCCGTGGAGCGAGCTTCGACCACGGTGCCCAGGAACCTCTTGCGGGAAGTGCCGAGCACCACCGGAGCGTGCCGAGACAGCCGCCCCAGCCCTCCCAGCAGCTCCAGATTGTGGTCCTTGGTCTTCCCGAACCCGATTCCCGGATCGATCGCGATCCGGGAGCGAGCCACGCCGGCGGCGACGACCGCCTCGATGCGCTCCTCGAGGAATCTCTCCACTTCCTCTTTGACGTCCTCGTAGGAGGGATCGAGATGCATGTGGCGCGGCTCTCCTCGCATGTGCATCAAGATCACCCCACACCCGGCGTCTGCGATGAGATCGGTCATGCCCTCGGACCGGCAGGCCATCACGTCGTTGACCAACTCTGCTCCCCGTGCCAGGGCTTGCTCGGCGACCTCGGGCTTGGAGGTGTCGATGCTCACCACGACTCCCCTGCCGGCCAGCCCCGCGACCACAGGAAGGACCCTCGCCATCTCCTCCTCGGAGGGAACAGGCTCCGCACCGGGGCGTGTCGACTCGCCTCCGATGTCGACTATGTCGGCCCCATCGGCTACGAGGGAGAGCCCATGGTCGATGGCTGCCCCGGGCTCGAGGAACTTGCCGCCGTCCGAGAAGGAATCGGGTGTGACGTTGACGATACCCATCAGCACCCCGCCGGCGAGCCCGACCTCAGCCGACCGCAGACGCCAAATGGGCTCCGATGTGGCCAACCGTCAGCTTCGCGTCCCCAGCAGGAGGGACATGGCCTCGGCCCTCGTCGCCGGGCTGCTCTCCATCAGCCCACGCACCGCCGAGGTCACCGTTTTGGCCCCCGGCTTCTTCACGCCCCTCATCGACATGCAGAGATGTTCCGCCTCGATCACCACCAGGACCCCCAGCGGGTCGAGACGCTCGTCGAGGCAGTCGGCCACCTGTGCGGTGAGCCGCTCTTGCATCTGCGGCCTCCGGGCGAATCCCTCCACGAGACGGGCCAGCTTGGACAATCCGGTGACCCGGTCCCGGGGCATGTACCCGACATGGGCCTGCCCGTGGAAGGGGACGAAGTGGTGCTCGCACATCGAATAGAACGGGATCTCCCTCACCATCACGATCTCCTGATAGTGCTCTTTGCCGAAGAAGGCGTCGATCTCCTCGCCGGGATCGCGGTGGATCCCCTCGAAGACCTCCTCGTAGAAGCTGGCCATCCGCTCCGGGGTCCCGATGAGACCTTCCCGCAGTGGGTCCTCCCCCAGCGCCTCGATGATCTCCCGAACCGCCTTCTCGATTCTTCCCCGGTCGATTTGTGCCATCACTGGAGGAATCTTCGCAGTCCTCCGACAAATTCCCGAAAAAGCTGGTGCCATCCGTTTTCCTGGCAATGGGTTGACGCGATGTCCCCATGACGTTATAGTGACATCATCATGACATCATACAGATGTCGAAGAGACGAGAGGAAAGCCCTCATGCTGGTCTTCATGACTCCGAAACAGATAGAAGCGCTGCTCGAGCAGCGGATTCGCAACCACGTGAGGAGAGCTCGCTGAGATGCAGCTCTCCCACGCCATTTCCGGTCTGGAGAACGCGGTCGAGGCCCAGCTCCGGGTGGCCGGCTCGGAGACCGCCGACATCGGCTCCCAGCTCCTCAACGCCCTCCGCCCCGCCATCAGACAGACGTTGATGGAGGTGGTGACCATGGCCGCCACCGAAGTCTCCAGCCAGCTCCGCGGTTCCCGCGTCGAGGTCCGCCTGGTAGACGGAGACCCCGAGCTGATAGTGGCAGAGGACGCTTCCGCGGTGCCCCCTCCCCCGCCTCCCCCGGGGACGGATGACGACGAGGCTCGCATCACGCTTCGTCTCCCCGGCTATCTCAAGGAGCTCATCGCCGAAGCCGCCGCCGGCTCCGGTGATTCGCTGAACGCCTTCGTCGTCGACGCTCTGCGCTCCAAGACCCACAGCTCCGGCAAGTCCGGCTCCCGATACCGCACCACCATCGAGCTGTGATCAGCGAAGAGTTCACCGTCACCGGCACCCCCGAGGTCGAGGTGCGCATCGCTTCGGGAAGGGTCGAGATCATCGAGGGAGACCCGGGTCTGGTCGCGGTGGAGGTCGAGACCAAGGACCCAGATTTCATCGTGGAGCAGCGGGGCAACCTCGTATTCGTTTCCTCCGACCGGAACTCGGGTTGGTTGTCCCGCGGCTCCGCCTTCGTCACCGTCAGGATGCCATCAGGCGGCGAGGCCAGGGTGAGCACCGCCTCTGCCCGCATCGACTGCGAGCCCCACATGGGTCGCATCGAGGTGAAGACCGCCTCGGGCGACGTCGAAGTGGAGAGCGCAGAGATCGTCACCATCAAGACGGCAAGTGGCGACGTGGGGCTCGGCGACGCGACCAAGGCCGTGCGGGTGGCCACCGCCTCGGGTGACATCTTCGTGAGAGGCGGCTCCGAGGGCAGCCTGGGGTGCAACACCGCATCCGGGGAGGTCCACATCGAACGGTGCAGCGGGGCCCTCGACGTCAACACCGTCTCCGGAAACGTCTACGTCCGGCGATTCACCGGAAGCCAGGCCAACTTCAAGTCGATGTCGGGATCGATCGACCTGGGTATCCCGGAGGGGACCCGAATCGACCTCGACGCCAGCATCCTCTCCGGGAAGCTGCGCACCCCGCCCACGAAACAGCCCTCGGTGCCGGTGGAACGCCATATGACGGTCAAGGCGAAGCTGGTATCGGGTGATCTCGCCATAGATCGTCTCGAGGCGTGACGGTTCGACAAACCTCCGGTAGTTAGGCCCGTATCCGGGCCTAACTACCTCGAGAAACGACATGCGGATCGCCTCGAGAATTCTCGAGGCGGTTAGTCCCATATATGGGACTAACTACCGGAGGTTGTTCTGATCAGGCCTCGGCGGGCCGGCCCTTGGTCCGGGGAAGCTTGCGGCCCAACCGGAGCGACTCGGTGACCTCCTCGGTCTCCTCCTCCTTCTCCTCCTCGGTGGCCGCCGCGATGTCCTCCCGCTCCTGGGGAAGGACCGGGTTCTCCGGGTACTTGATCCGGAGCGACCCGTCCCTGGCGTGCTCCCACTTGGGGACGTCGGCGAAGATCACCGCCACCTGCTCCCGGTCGACTGTCTCGTTCTCGAGCAGGTCGGCCACCATCCGCTCCATGGCGTCCCGGTGCCGGTCGAGGATGGTGCGAGCCTCCTCGTGGGCGGCGTTGATCATCTTCCTCACCTCGGCGTCTATGAAGGCGGCCACCTCGTCGGAATAGTCCTGCTGGCGGGAGTAGTCGCGGCCGAGAAAGACCTCACCGGTGGGACGTCCGTATTGCATCGGCCCCAGCTCATCGCTCATCCCGTACTCCATCACCATGCGGCGGGCGATGGCGGTCGCCTTCTCGATGTCGTTGGCCGCCCCGGTGCTGGGGTCGGCGAATATGAGCTCTTCGGCGGTGCGGCCCCCGAGGAGCATGGCGAGCTGGTCGACGAGCTCGCTCCGTTTGGAGATGTACTTGTCGTGGGTGGGCAGCGCGAGGGTGTGCCCCAGGGACCTCCCCCGCGCCACGATGGTGACCTTGTGCACGGGGTCAGCGTTGGGCAGCGCATAGCCGACCAGAGCGTGTCCCGTCTCGTGGTAGGCGATGACCTTGCGCTCCTCCTCGCTCATCACCCGGCTGCGACGCTCGGGCCCGGCGATCACGCGATCGATGGCCTCCTCCAGCTCCAGCATGGTGATCTCCTTCTTGCGCCTGCGGGCGGCGAGAAGGGCTGCCTCGTTGATCAGATTGGCCAGATCGGCGCCGGTGAAGCCGGGGGTGCGGCGAGCGAGCACCTCGAGGTTGATCTCACCGGCGAGCGGCTTGCCCTTGGAATGCACCTCGAGGATGGCCTCCCGGCCCTCGATATCGGGAGCGTCGATCGTGATCTGGCGGTCAAAGCGGCCCGGGCGGATGAGCGCCGGGTCGAGCATGCCCGCGCGGTTGGTTGCGGCAATCACCACGACTCCGGCCCGATCCCCAAAGCCATCGAGTTCGAGCAGGATCTGGTTGAGGGTCTGATCGGTCTCACGGCCCCCCCGCCGAGACCAGCGCCGCGGTGGCGGCCGACGGCATCGATCTCGTCGATGAAGACGATGGCAGGGGCGCTCTGCTTGGCCTGATCGAAGAGGTCTCTGACCCGGGCGGCGCCGACACCGACGAACATCTCGACGAAGTCGGACCCCGAGATCGACATGAAGGGGACTCCCGCTTCTCCGGCCACCGCCCGCGCCAGCAGGGTCTTTCCGGTGCCGGGAGGGCCGAAGAGGAGGACGCCTTTGGGGATCTTGGCTCCCATCTGCCGGTAGCGGTCGGGGCTGGCCAGGAAGTCCTTGATCTCCTCCAGCTCCTCCTTGGCCTCCTCGAGACCGGCCACGTCGTCGAAAGTGACCTTGGGCTGCTCCTTGCCCACCAGCTTGGCCCGGGACTTGCCGAACTGCATCACCCGGTTCCCGCCCCCCTGCATCTGCATGAAGATGAAGACCATGAACCCGAGCAGGAAGAGCCAGGGGAGGAAGCTGATCAGGAGCTCCCAGAAGCCTGGTGGCTCGGGGTCCGCCGACCAGGGGATCCCGTTGCGATCCAGGGTGGCGGTCAGGGTGGGCTCGAACCCCTCGACGTAGTTGGCGACGTGGTCGAAGGCTCCCTCCTCGGCGGTGGTCCCCGTGAGGCGGCCCCGTGCCTGGAGGGTGTTCTTGCCGAGGACGACCGCCTCGTACTCACCCTCCTCGATGTTCTCCATGAACTGGGAGATGGGGACTTCCTCGGGCCCGGCCACCTGGTCGAACCACCAGGAGAACATGATCGCCACCAGGATGATCGACATCCCGTAGACGATGAGGGTGCGCAGGGTGCGGTTCAAAGAGACCTCGGGTTTCTCGAGTGACCCAGAGCCAATGCTACGCCGGGCCGGTGGCTAGGCGACGCTGCTCACGGCTGACCGCCCATCACCCCCACGTAGGGCAGGTTGCGGTACTTCCCGGCATAATCCAGGCCATAACCCACCACGAACTCGGGGCCGATGTTGAAGGCCACGTATCTGACATCTATCGGCACCCGCTGGATGCCCTCTTTAATCAGCAGCGCGGCGATCTCCAGTGAGGCGGGCTTGCGCACCCGGAGACTCTTCACCAGGTAGTTCAGCGTCAGCCCGGAGTCGATGATGTCCTCGACGATGAGGACGTGACGACCCTCGATCTCCTCGTCCAGGTCCTTGAGGATGCGGACCACACCTGACGTCTGGGTCGAAGCTCCGTATGAGGAGACCGCCATGAAGTCGAACTCGCAGGCGAGGTCGATGTGGCGGGCCAGATCGGCCATGACCATGAAGGCGCCGCGGAGCACTCCGACGAAGAGCAGCTCCTCCCCGGCGTAGTCCTCCGAGATCTGCTTCCCCATCTCGGCCAGCTTCGCGTCGATCTGGGAGGCGGTGATCAGCGGCTCGATGTCCATCCCGGTTTCCTCCGTGCGGACACCACAAGGTAGCCACTGGCGCCCGGCTCGTACCAGGCGACCGGCAGTCTCTCCCCCCCCGGGACCCACGCCGGCTCGCCGTCGGCCAGGACCATTCCCTCGGGAGTGGCGGTGAGGCGGGTCCCTGCGGGGAAGAGCGCCAACCATCGGCTCAGCGGCGCCACCCTGCAAACTCCGTTTCTGGCGGCGACCTCGAAGACCAGCGAGCCCACCAGGACGCGACCCGAGTCAGAGAGGTCGACCTCATCGGCTCCATCCGCCCTCGAATCGTCGGCTCCGGCGGAGATCACCAGCAGCGGGCCCTCCCGGTTCGCCGAGGCTCCGGCGGCGATCTCCTGGCGCCCGCTGTCGCCATGAGCCACCGACCATGCCCGCTCCACGGCCCCGACCTCCACCCGATCGCTCCCCGCGACGTGGGCGATCATCTTCGCCAGGACGCGGTCTGCCAGTGGCCGGGGGGAGGTTACGAGCACTCCGACGGGAATCGAGGCGAGATCGTCCTCCAAGCGGGGCCGTAGCTCGCCGGCGAGACGATCCAACAGCTCGTCATCGTCTCTCACCTGCCGGGAGAGACGGCCGATCGCCTCCAGGAGCGAGGGATTGATCTGAGAGAGGACCGGGATCATCTGACGCCGGACCAGATTTCGGGTGATGTTGGGGTCGAGGTTCATCGGGTCGTCGACGAAGCTCAGCCCGCCAAGAGCGGCGATCTCCCTGGTCTCCGCCCTGCCCAGCGCCAGTATCGGCCGGTAGACGTTGGGAGGGCGGAAGGAGGGGATGCCGGTCAGCCCGGTGGGCCCGGTCCCTCTGATCAAGTTGATGAGCACGGTCTCGGCGCTGTCGTCGGCGGTGTGACCGGTGAGCAGCCGGTCGTCTGGGCCAGTGCCCTCGCCGAAGGCCCGGTAGCGGGCCTCCCGTGCCCGAGCCTCGGGTGACGGGCCCTCGTCGACGACGGTCTCCACCACCTCGAGGGCGATGCCGATCTCATCGGCGATCGCCTTCGCCGCGGCCCGCATCGTGGCGGAGTAGGCCAGCCCGTGATCGACGTGAAGGGCACGCGGCTTGCGGCCCCCACTCAGGACGAGGTAGGCGAGAGCGGCGGAGTCGGCGCCTCCGGACAGGGCAACGACGAGCTCGCCATCAGGGAGCGTCATGCGCTCCGAGGCGGAGGAGACCAGCTCCTTCAGGCGACGCGGGCCAGCCATCGCGCCGGATCCTCGATCTCGGCGAGGGTGGGGAGACTCGAGGCCCCCCGGAAGGCCAGCCCGACGGCATCCCAGCCCGCCTCACGCTCGACTCCGAGGACGAATTGCTCTCCCATGCGGTACTGCCTCAGCTTCATCTCCAGCCCGGTGAGACGGAAGAACGCCGCGGTTCGCTTGTCCTGCCTGCGCTCTCTGAGGACGCGGCTCATCCTGGCCTGGGACTTGATGTGCTCGGCCCCGAGGCGGTCCATGACGACATGGCCGTGACCTTCGAGGAGGGACATCAGCGCCTGGACCTTGTCGACGATCTCGCTCTGCTCCGGAGTGGCGAATAGGCCGAAAAGCCCTCGATGGTCGATGAGTGGCTTCCCCTGGGCCCTCCGGCTCCCCAGCTCCTCGAGCACCCGCCCCAGCTTCCCCGGCTCGGGGCGGGCGGACTCGACCAGCTCGGTGACTAGGCCCATGAAGTAGTCGCGCATCCATGGCACGCCCTGGAACTGGGCGCGATGGGTGAGCTCGTGGAGGGCCACCCAGAACCGGAAGTCCGGGGGCCGAAACTGGCGAGCTCTCTCGATCTGGAGGATGTTGGGCCCGACGTAGGCGACGGTGTCGGCCGATCCGCCGGTGGGGAGCACCAGTTCGTACTGGCCGAGCACCCTCTTGGCGAGGACGCTCAGGATGGCAGCGGTCTCCGCCTGCACCAGGTGGCCGGCGAGGGCGATGGCGCCCCGGCTCGCCCCCCGCTCCTCCATTCGCTCCTCGAGCTGGCGCACCGCAGGCTCGGTGAGATGAGCGAATGTGGAGACGTTGCGGTCGATCCACTGGGCGCGGTCGATGACCGCCGTCTCGGGTCGGCCGGTCAGAGGGAGGTGGGTCGCCTCGGCGACGAGAGCCGAGGCCCGCTCGGTCGCCTGCTCCATCTCGGAGGTGAGGGCGGCCCGGTGATAGGTCTCGGCGAGGGGGTAACTGCCGGCGAATCGTCCGAAGAGGCGGCCCGAGACGGTCACTCTTCGATGACTCGGTACCGATTCCTGACCACGTCGCTGAAGTAGCGGATCGAGATCACCAGGATGATCAACACCGCGAGGACCAGGGCCGTCGGGATCAGGTAGCGATACGTCCATTGCGGGTTGGCCGCCACTTCCTCCTCGTCGAGCACCTCTACTGCCGGTCTGAGCCCGGTCGTGGTGGCCGGCGCCTCGGCGACGGTCGTCTCCGTCGCGGCAATGGTGGTAGTCGTCTCCTCACCCTCTTCCTGGGCGAATGCCACAGCCGGGATCAGCATGGCCAGGGACAGCAGGAACAGCAGGGCCGGGGTGCGGTGACCGCGGTTGGTCATGCGGCCAGCCTACCTGTGGGTGTTTACCAGTCGTAGCGCTACAGGATGTGCCGCTCGACGCGAATCGCCTCCCGCACACGCACCACGAATTCCCGCGGGACTTCTTCGTCGAGCCGCTGCCTGACCACCATCTTGAGCCGCCGCTCGAAGTCGAACGGTCCCAGGCACCCGCCGCACATCTCGAGATGGGCACGAATCCGCTCGGCCGACACCTGGTCGAGCTCGGAGTCGAGATATAGATACAGATTGGCGAGTGCTTCGTCGCAGTCGCAGGGTTGGCTCATGGTCTCTCGGCGTCCTCGGGCACCAGCCCGCGTTGTCGTGCAAACTCCCACAACCGCTTCTGCATGGCTTTTCTTCCGCGGTGCAGCCGCGACATCACGGTCCCGATGGGGATGTCCAGGATCTCGGCGATCTCCTTGTAGGCGAATCCTTCGAGATCGGCGAGGACCACGGCGATGCGGAAGTTCTCGGGGAGACTCTCCACCGCCTCCTTGACGTCTGACTCCACGAGCCCATCGAGGACTTTGTCCTCGACGGTCCGGGCCATGTCCGCAGAGTCCTCCGAGCCGATACGCCGATAGAGGTAGAGGTCCTCGACCTCGCCGAGATCGACCTCGGAGGGTCGTCTCGACTGCTTCCGGTATTTGTTGATGTAGGTGTTGGTGAGGATGCGATAGAGCCAGGCCTTGAGATTGGTGCCTGCCTCGAAAGTGTCGTAAGCCCGATACGCCTTGAGCAGGGTCTCCTGCACCAGGTCCTCGGCGTCGGCGGGGTTACGGGACATGCGCAGGGCCGCCGAATAGAGCTGCCGGGTGTACTGCATCGCATCCTGCTCGAAGTCCGCCTGATCGGCCATGGGTTCGGCACGCTAGCCGGGGGTGCCGGGGCGACGAGACGGCTGCCGAGCCGGAGAGGGGGATCGAACCCCTGGCCTACGGTTTACGAAACCGTTGCTCTACCACTGAGCTACTCCGGCGGGGAGACCCCGATTTTAGGAAGAACGGGCCACTCGGCCAGATCCAGCGGCCCCCTTCCGCCGCCACGGGACTCCTCGGCCAACGGCTCTAAGCCCCGGATCCCAGAGAGGCGAAGAGATTGGCCAGAACCAGCTCCCTGCGCAGGTTGGCCTGGATGTCCACCACGGCGTCGAGGACCGCCTCCGCGGACCGCACCGCCTGACGGGGAGGCACTGCGGTGAGGCTGGTGAGTGGGATGTCGCCGTTGCGAACCGGCCCGCCGAGCTGGAGCGCGGCCGCGTCGCTGTACCAGGAGGCGAGGATCTCGAGTCCTCCGACCAACAGCGCCATCTCGGCCCGTCTCCTCGTCCGCTGTGCCTTGTCCTTGGGGAGGTCGTCGCCAACCGATCTCCCCACCAGAGGGCCCAGCTCGGTGAGCACGACGGAGGCGAGCCTCTGCCCGTCTCCCGGCCGAGGGGTCACCCTGTCCGGGATCGACAGCCACAAGCTCCTGAACCCGGCCACCTCGGGCTGGGTCATCAATGAGAGGGCGAGGCCGGGACGGCCCCCGGACACCACAGCGACGTCGCCGGCCTCCTCCGGGCGAAGGCCCCGCTCCTCGAGGGCGGCGATGATCTCCGCCCCGATGACCCGACCCATGTGCACGGTGCGGCAGCGAGAGGCCACGGTGGCCGGGAAGTCGTCCTCCGACTCGGCAACGAGGAGGAAAACCGCGGAGGCGGAAGGCTCTTCGAGCGTCTTGAGGAGTGCGTTCGCCGCCGGCTCGGTCATCGTGCCCGCCTCGGGGAACAGGAACACCGTCCGGGCAGCCTCCACCGGGAGCATGGAGGCTCGGGTGACCACCTCGCGCGCCTGGTCGACGCCGATGCTGGTCGCCCCCTCGGGCTCGATGATTCGGAGGTCGGGATGGGTCGAGGCCAGGGCGAGTCGACGGGACCGTTCGTCGTCGTCGCCGCCGAGGAGCCCGGCGGCGAACCTGAGGGCAACGGTCGATTTCCCCACCGACTCCGGGCCCACGAACAGGTATGCCTGAGCTGGCGCGAGGATCTCGCTTTCGAGCAGGCCGGTGACATTGGCATGACCGATGACGTCGGAGAACAGCGAGCCGCTCAAGTCGCCACCTCGAGGATCCGCTCGATCAGGTCCTCGACCCGCTGGGAGCCGTCGAGCACCACCACCTTCTCGTCGGCGGCGGCAAGAGCCAGATATGCCTTGCGCACCTCCTCCTGGAAGGGGATTCCTTCGGCCCCGATGCGATCGGCACGATGCTGTCTGGGCATGGCGGTCTCCGGAGCGACGTCGAGCACGAAGACCTGATCGGGGAGAACATCGCCGAGACCGATCTCGTTGATCTGGCGTACCGCCTCCTCACCGAGCCCGCGGGCGCGTCCCTGGTAGGCGATCGAGGAGTAGTAGGTGCGGTCGGAGATCACCCATTTCCCCTCGGAGAGCGCGGGCGCCACCACTCGCCGGGCGAGCTCGGCGCGTTGAGCGGCAAAGAGAAAGGCCTCTGCCCAGTCGTCAAGGATCTCGGAGTCGAGGAGAAGCTCGCGCACCGCCTCGCCCAGCGCTGTCCCGCCTGGCTCACGCACCACGACGACCTCGTCGCCCCGGGCGCGGAGACGGCCGGCAAGGGCGTCGGCCACGGTGGTCTTCCCCGAGCCGTCACCACCCTCGAGGGCGAGGTATCTGCTCACACCCGCGACGGTAACCGGGCGGGGTGACAGCGGCGCCAAGATTGACATAGCACCCCGTCATGGGGTCAACTGCCGGGCAATGGCCAAGAGCCTCGTCATCGTGGAGTCACCCACCAAGGCCCGCACCATCTCGTCGTTCCTCGGCGGGAAATCCACCGTGGAGTCATCGATGGGCCACGTCAGAGACCTGCCACGCTCCGCTTCGGAGATCCCCGGCCGGGCCAAAGGCAAGGAATGGGCCCGCCTCGGAGTCAATGTGGAGAATGACTTCGAGCCTCTCTACATCGTGCCCAAGGAGCGCAAGCAGCAAATCAAGAAGCTGAAGGAGCTGCTGGAGGAGGCCGACGAGCTCTATCTGGCCACCGACGAGGACCGGGAGGGCGAGGCGATCGCCTGGCATCTGGTCGAAGTCCTCAAGCCGAAGGTCCCGGTGCGGCGGATGGTGTTTCACGAGATCACCAAGCAGGCCATCGAGCAGGCCTTCGCCAACCCCCGCGATCTGGACGACCGGTTGGTGCAGGCCCAGGAGGCGCGTCGCATCCTCGACCGTCTCTACGGCTACGAGGTGTCCCCGGTCCTCTGGAAGAAGATCCAGCCCAAGCTGTCGGCGGGGCGGGTGCAGAGCGTGGCGGTCAGGATCGTGGTGGAGAGAGAGCGGGAGCGGATCGCCTTCAACCCAGCCGCCTACTGGGGCCTGGAAGGAAGCTTCGCCCCCGCCGACGACCTCGACCAGGCCTTTGATGCCACCCTGCTCTCGATCGGCGAGGAACGGGTGGCGACGGGGAGGGACTTCGACTCCACCGGCAAGGCCAAGGAAGGAGTGGCGGTCCTCGACCAGGAGCGTGCCACTGCCTTGGCCGAGGACCTGGCGGACTCCACGTTCGAGGTGACCGGGGTCGAGAGCAAACCCTACAAGCGCAGCCCCTATCCCCCGTTCCGCACCTCCACCCTGCAGCAGGAGGCTGGGCGCAAGCTCCGGTTCTCGTCGGCGCGGACCATGTCTGTGGCGCAGCGTCTATACGAGAACGGGTACATCACCTACATGAGGACCGACTCGGTCTCCCTCTCCGATTCGGCGCTGGCGGCGGCCCGAGCGGGCATCACCAGGCTCTACGGCGACGCCTACCTGTCGCCGGCCCCCCGCCGGTACGCCGGGAAGGTGAAAGGCGCCCAGGAGGCCCACGAGGCGATCAGGCCGGCCGGAGAGACCTTCCGGACCCCGGAGCAGATCGCCAGCGGGGTGGGTGCCGACGAGCGGGCGCTCTACGACCTGATCTGGAAGCGGACCATGGCCTCGCAGATGGCCGATGCCACCGGGGTCAGCGTCTCGCTCCGGATCGGCGCCCGATCCGGGTCCGGGGAAGACGTGACGTTCGGAGCGTCGGGGAGGACCATAACCTTTCCCGGCTTTCTCCGGGCCTACGTGGAGGGGTCCGACGACCCCGAATCGGAGCTCGACGACCGGGAGAAGATCCTCCCGCCGCTGGAGCAGGGCGATGCCCTGGCGGTGGAGCATCTCGAGCCCACCGGCCACGAGACCCGCCCCCCGGCCCGGTACACGGAGGCCTCACTCGTGCAGAGGCTCGAGGAGCTCGGGGTGGGGCGGCCCTCGACCTACTCCTCGATCATGACCACCATCCAGGACCGGGGCTACGTGTTCAAGCGGGGATCGGCGCTGGTCCCCACCTTCACCGCCTTCGGGGTCGTGTCCCTGCTCGAGAAGCACTTCCCCAACCTGGTCGACTACGAGTTCACCGCCGAGATGGAGTCCGACCTCGACCGGATCGCCGGTGGGGAGGAGGAGTCGGTGCCTTGGCTGTCGGCCTTCTACTTCGGCGGCGACGGGCTCAAGAAGAGGGTGGCGGAGCGTCTCGACGAGATCGACTCCAGGGAGGTGAATTCCATACCGCTCGGCGAGGACGAACAGGGAAACCCGGTCGTGGCCAGGGTGGGGCGGTACGGGCCCTATGTGGAGAGGCAGGAGGAGCGGGCGTCCCTGCCCGACGACCTTGCACCCGACGAGCTCACGGTGGAGAAGGCACTGGAGCTGATCGAGGTCCAGAATGCCGGGGACAAGATCCTGGGGACCGATCCCGAGAGCGGCCTGGTCGTCTATGCCAAGACGGGCCGCTTCGGACCCTATGTCCAGCTCGGCGAGCAGGAAGAGGCCAGCAAGGAGAAGCCGAAGCGGGCCTCCCTTCTCTCGTCGATGTCCATCGACGAGCTGAGCCTCGACGACGCCCTCAAGCTGCTCTCACTGCCCCGCACGGTGGGGACCGACGAGGCGGGCGTCGAGATCCTCGCCCTCAACGGGCGCTACGGCCCCTACATCCAGAGGGGCGAGGACCGAAGATCGCTGGAGAGCGAGGAGCAGCTGTTCACCATCGACGTCGAGGAGGCGCTCGCTCTCCTCGCCGAGCCCCCGAAGCGCCGGGGCCAGCGAAAATCCTCCACTCTCAAGGAGCTGGGTGACGACCCGGCCACCGGGAAGAAGGTGAGCCTCCGCTCCGGCCGTTACGGGCCGTACGTGACCGACGGCGAGGTGAACGCATCGCTCCGGAAGGGGGACTCGCCGGAGTCGGTCACCATCGAGCGCGCCGCGGAGCTGCTGGCCGACCGCCGGGAGCGGGTCGGCGGCTAGAGGACGGTGGCGGCCATCTCGGCCAGCGGGGAGCGAACTGATCGCTCCAGGTTCACGTGGGCGAAGATCGGCGAGCCTTTGAACTTCTCGATGAGCGCCGCCATCCCCCCGAACGGCGAGATGTAGGGATTGTCCACCTGGGTGAGGTCTCCGCAGAAGACCACTTTGGAGTCCTTCGACATCCGGGTCAGGATCACCTTGAGCGTTGACACCTCCAGGTTCTGGGCCTCATCGATGATCACGAACTCCCCGGTGATCGAGCGCCCCCGCAGATAGGTGACCGACGCCATCTCCAGCTCGCCTCGGTCGATGAGCTCGTCGATGGCACCCCTGGCCCCGTCGATGCCGGCATCCGAGAAGAGCGCGTAGAGATTGTCGTGCACGGCGGCCATCCAGGGAGCCAGCTTCTCGTTGATGTCACCCGGCAGATAGCCCAGCTCCTGACGTCCGACCGCCACCAACGGGCGGTAGACCGACACCCTGCGGTAACGAGCCTGCTCCAGCACTTGCTCCAGAGCCGCGGCCAACGAGAGGAAGGTCTTGCCGGTGCCGGCCATGCCCATGATCGACACCGCCGGGATGTCGGGGTCGAGAAGCTGGTGGAGGGCCACCGTCTGCCGGACGTTCTTCGGCTCAACGCCGAAGGCGCGGACGTGGGTGGGCACTCGTTCGACGACCACCGTCGGCTCCGACTGGATCACTCTCGCCAGAGCCGAGTGCGATGCCCCGCTGCGGAGGACGACGAACTCGTTGACCAGGGCGTTCAACCCGGCCACCTCGAACTTGCCTTCCTCGAAGAGCCGATCGATCGTGGCGGCGTCGGTGGGGTGCTCGACCAGGCCGGAGTGCAGCTCCTCGACGGGCGCGGTGTCGGCCCGGTAGTCCTGGACCCGGACCCCGAGTTGCGCCCCTTTGATGCGGAGGGCGGCGTCCTTGGTGACCAGCACCGGGTCGGCCGCCGCTCCCAGATTGAGGCAGCTGGCCAGGATCCGGTGGTCGGGAGTGGTCGGATCGAGGATGGCGGGCAGCCTGTCGGAGACGATCCCGTTGAGCTCGATGCGCACCGACCCGCCGTTGGCCAGGCTCGCCGGGTTCGCCAGACCACCGTGCTTGGAGGCGCCGAGGTCCTCGAGGAGACGGATCGCAGCCCGGGCATTGGCCCCGACCTCGTCGAGACGGGTCTTCTGCCGGTCCAGCTCTTCCACCACGACCAGCGGGATCACCACATGGTGCTCGTCGAAGCGGAGCAGGGATCTGGGATCGGCCAACAGGACACAGGTGTCGAGCACGAAGGTGGAAGCCACCGGGGGATTCTCCTGTCGAGAGGACGCCAAGGGTCCACAGCTTCACTTCTGAGGAGCCAAATTACAAGGATCGGATTCAGAGTCGTTGCCCACTAGGGGCGGCGCTCCGCTACCCAAGCCCTGATCGCCCCCACCGGCCGGGTGTTGAGGACCTGGTCGGCGGTGACCCATCCCCGCTGGGCGTAGAGCACACCGAAGCCCATCCGCACCAGATCGCCGGTGTGATGGGAGTCGGTGTCGATGACGATCGTGACCCCCAGGGCCATGGCCATGTGGGCGACCTCGGCGGTGGCGTCCAACCGGTCCAGGGCCCCGTTGACCTCGAGGGCGACCCCGGTCGCCGCCAGCGCCTCGAGG
>JAHWLC010000040.1 GCA_019347585.1 Actinomycetota bacterium
ACCCCCGCCCCCCGTTCCGGGCCTCGGGGCTCCGCATCGGCACGCCCGCCATGACCACCCAGGGCATGAGAGAGGATCAGGCCGCCGAGGTGGCCACTCTGATCGCTACCGCCCTCGAGGAGCGGGGCGACGAATCGGCGCTGGCCAAGGTGGAGACCCGGGTCCGCGAGCTGGCCGCCGAGTTCCCGCCTTACCCTGCCGAGTTCGCCGGCCATGTCTGACTATTTGCGAACCCAGGGTTCTAGACCCCGTTTACCGAGGTGTAGAACCCTGGGTTCGGACAAAGCAGCGCCTTGCCAGGTCCGGGATTGGCCGTTCCGTCGCCCATCCGGTAGACTTTGTGAAGAAATTCACAAGCTTAACGCGTGAAGAACGACACCACCCACCGCCAGGTCGCATCCGCCCTCAACGAGGGCTGGATGGAAGGCGGCTCCTTCCTCGGATCGATCCTGGCCGGTGCTCTTCTCGGCTACCTGGCCGACTGGTGGCTGAGCACCGACCCCTGGCTGGTGGTCACCGGCATCGTCGTCGGCTCCTATGCAGGCTTTCTCAAGATGTGGCAGTACCTGAAGAAGATGGACGGCCGGTCGTGACCACCGATCAGAGCGACCAGGTGGCGGTGGAGAGCGTCCTCGCCCGGCACACCGCGGCGCGGGCCGTCTGGGTGGGCCCGCCCCTGATTCTCCTCTTCGCCGTCACCGGGGGCTGGGTGGGCGCTTGGAGCGCCGCGATCGGGCTGGCCGCGGTAGTCGTCAACTTCCTCCTCGCCGGCGCCCTCCTCTCGATTTCCGCCCGGATCAGCCTGGCGGCTTATCATGCCGCCGCCCTGTTCGGCTTCTTCCTCCGGCTGGGGCTGTTGGTCCTCACGATCCTGCTCATCGCCCGTTTCGTGCCGATCGACCGCTTCGCCTTCGGGATCAGCGCGGTGGCGTCCTATCTGGTGCTGCTGACCTGGGAGGCGGTCGCCGTGGCCAGGGGACGAGAAAGGGACCTGGATTGGATCAGCTGATCATCGCCGTCGAGGAGTGCGCCTACGAGACCGAGCCGGTGTGCGCCCCCGCCGACGTGGCCGAACTTTTCGTCTACACCGAGACGCTGTGGAACACGCCGATCACCCGGACCATCTTCCTCATGGGCCTGGCGGCCCTCATCGTGATGGTGCTCCTCTATCTCGCCTACCGGCAGCCCCGTCTGGTCCCCACCAAGTTCCAGGCCATGGTGGACAGCGTCGTCCAGTTCGTGCGCGAGGACGTGTCGATCGGGATCATCGGCCCGGAGGGGGTCAAGTACTTCCCCTACCTGCTCTCCATCTTCTTGTTCATCCTGGTGGGCAATCTCTTCGAGATCACCCCGCTCGTCAACTTCCCCATCACCTCGCGCATGGCGATTCCCGCCTTCCTCGCCATCGTCACCTGGTTCATCTTCGTCATCATCGGCTTCGCCAAGAACGGGTTCGGCTACCTGGCCGACGTGGTCTGGCCCCGCGCCGTTCCCGTGGTCCTGCGCCCGCTGGTGGGGGTCATCGAGTTCTTCTCGATCTTCTTCATCCGCCCGTTCTCGCTGGCCGTCCGGCTCTTCGCCAACATGGTGGCCGGCCACGTCATGCTCAGCATCCTGCTGGTGACCGGGTTCGTCTTCGTCACCAACATCGGTGAGATCCCGCTCAAGGGGTCATTCGGTTTCCTCTGGTTCGCCCTCGGCATCGGGATCTTCGTCTTCGAGATCCTGGTGGCGGTGCTCCAGGCGTACATCTTCACCCTGCTCAGCGCGGTGTACATCCAGACCTCGGTCCACCCGGAGCATTGATGAGATCTCGTAGACAACCCACGAGAGGGAAAGGAAACAACCAATGGACGCAGCTCTCGCAGTAGCCACTGCCGCGGCGCAGATCCTGGCCCAGGAGGCCGGTGGCATCACCGGAAGCCTCAACGTGGTCGGGTACGGGCTCGCCGCCATCGGCCCCGGCATCGGCGTCGGCATCGTGGCCGGCAACGCGGTGCAGGCAATGGCCCGCCAGCCCGAGGTGGCCGGCATGCTCCGGACCACCATGTTCCTGGGCATCGCCTTCACCGAGGCCCTGGCGCTGATCGGCTTCGTGCTCTTCTTCCTCGGCTGATGGAGCTGCTCGCAGTGCTGCTCCCGCTGGCCCAGGAGGAGGCGGAGGAAGGTGGAAACGGGGGCCTCGAGATCCTTCTTCCGCCCACCAACGAGCTGATCGCGGGGATCATCGCCTTCGCCGTCGTCTTCTTCTTCGTCTGGCGCTGGGCGGTGCCAGCCATCAACCGGGCCCTGGAGCAGCGTCAGGCGGCCATAGCGGGCCAAATCGAAGAGGCGGAGAAGGCCAAGGCCGAGGCGGAGAGCCTCCGCTCCGACTACCGCTCCCAGCTCGACCAGGCCAGGGCCGAGGCGAACCGGATCATCGAGGAGGCCCGGGAGACCGCAGAGCAGGTGAGAGCCGACATCGTGGCCAAAGCCGAGGAGGAGGCCAACCAGATCAGGGAGAAGGCCCGGGAGGAGGCGGCCGCCGAGAAATCGCGGGCGTTGGCCGAAGCCCGTTCCCAGGTGGGCGACATCTCCGTCGACCTCGCCGAGAAGATCGTCGGCGAGTCCCTCGACGCCGAGGCCCATCAGAGCCTGATCGACCGCTACCTGGCCGACCTCGAGAGGCTGTGACCTTGGCGGCCGACCACATCTCCGGATACGCCAGCGGGCTCTTCGAGCTCGCCCGCGCCGAAGGTGTGCTCGACCGCGTCGAGGACGAGCTGTTCGCGCTGGCCCAGGCCGTGGAGCGCTCCGGCGACCTGCGATCCGCCCTCACCGACCCCGAGCTGCCCATCGACAGGAAGCAGGCGGTGGTCGACGAGCTCATCGGGGGCCGGGCCTCCCGGCTCACCGTCGGAGTCGTCCAGTTCATCGTGAGCCAGGGCAGGGCCGACGATCTCGCCGACATAGTGCGGGCCATGCTGGAGCAAGCGGCCGCTTCCCGCGACCGCGCCCTCGCCGAGGTCAGGTCGGCAGTACCTCTCGACGACCAGACCGTGCAGCGTCTCCAATCGGCGCTGGGCAAGACGACGGGAAAGCAGGTCGAGGTGAAGGTGGTGGTCGACCCCTCCGTCATCGGCGGCATCGTGGCCCGGGTCGGCGACACCGTCATCGACGGCTCGATCGCCCGTCGCATCCAATCAGTACGCCAAGCCGTCAACACCCGATAGGAGCCCCATGGCAGACATGACCATCACCGCAGACCAGATCACCGAGAGCCTGCGGTCACAGCTCGAAGGCTGGGAGCCCACAGTCTCCAAGGAGACGGTTGGATACGTCACCTCTATCGCCGACGGCGTGGCCCGGGTCGAGGGGCTGCCCAAGGCGATGGCATCGGAGCTGTTGGAGTTCCCTCGGGGCCTTCTGGGGGTGGTGCTCAACATCGACGAGGACGACCTCGGTGTCGTGTTCCTCGGCGAGTACAACCACATCGAGGAGGGCCACCCGGTGAAGCAGACCGGGACCGTCCTCTCCGTGCCGGTGGGCGACGCCCTCCTGGGCAGGGTGGTCGATCCCCTGGGCAATCCCATCGACGGCAAGGGGCCGATCGAGACCAGTGAGCGGAGGCTCCTCGAGACCCAGGCGCCCTCGGTGGTAGAGCGTCAGCCGGTCCACGAGCCGCTGCAGACCGGGATCAAGGCCATCGACTCGCTGACCCCGATCGGCCGCGGCCAGCGCCAGCTCATCATCGGCGACCGCCAAACCGGCAAAACCGCCCTGCTGGTCGACACCATCATCAACCAGAAGGGGTTCTGGGGCACCGACCAGGCAATCAAGTGCATCTATGTGGCCATCGGCCAGAAGTCATCCACGGTGGCCGAGGTGGTCAGCGTCCTCGAGGAGCGGGGTGCCATGGAATACACGGTGGTGGTCAACGCCCCGGCCTCCTCGGCGCCGGCCCTGCAGATGTACGCCCCCTACGCCGGATCGGCCATCGGCCAGCATTGGATGTACAACGGGGAGCACGCCCTGGTGATGTTCGACGATCTCTCCAAGCAGGCCGTCGCCTACCGGGAGATCTCGCTGTTGCTGCGTCGGCCGCCGGGTCGTGAGGCGTACCCGGGAGACGTCTTCTACCTGCACAGCCGGCTCCTGGAGCGCTGCGCCAAGCTCTCCGACGAGCTCGGAGCGGGCTCGCTCACCGGCTTGCCCATCATCGAGACCAAGGCCGACGACATCTCCGCATACATCCCGACGAATGTCATCTCGATCACCGACGGCCAGGTCTTCCTCAAGACCGACCTCTTCTTCCAGGGGGTCCGTCCCGCGGTGGACGCCGGCCAGTCGGTTTCCCGGGTCGGAGGGGCCGCCCAGATCGGGGCGATGCGCAAGATCGCCGGTCCGCTCCGCCTCAACCTGGCCCAGTTCCGCGAGCTGGCTGCCTTCGCCGAGTTCGGCTCCGAGCTAGACGCCGCCTCCCTGGCCCAGCTCGAGCGGGGGCGCCGGGTGGTCGAGGTGCTCAAGCAGCCCCAGTACCAGCCGGTCCCGGTCGAGGAGCAGGTGCTCGTCCTCTACGCGGTGACCGAGGGACGCATGGACGAAGTGGCTGTCGACGACGTCCGGCGCTTCGAGCGAGAGATGCGCGAGTACTTCAACACCCGTCATTCCGATCTCTTGCAGGAGATCAGGGAGACCGGCAAGCTCCCCGAGGGCGATGCCCTCGACGACGCCATCAAGGCGTTCAAGGAGACCTTCACCGGCTCGAAGAGGGACGAGTAGCGATCGATGGCCAGCGCCCAGCTCCGCGACACCCGGCGTCGCATCGACAGCATCGAGGCGACCAAGAAGATCACCCGCGCCATGGAGCTGATCGCGGCCAGCCGCATCCCCAAGGCGCAGGCCCGGGTGGAGGGATCCAAGCCCTACACCTCCAAGCTGATCGAGGTGATCGAGAACGTGAGCGGGGTCGGCGGTGGCACCTCCCACATGCTGCTCGAGCGCCGCGAGGTGCAGACGGTGGGGGTGCTCGTCATCACCGCCGACCGCGGGCTGGCGGGGGCGTACGCCTCCAACATCATCCGCATGGCGGAGCACCGGATCGGCGAGCTGCAGCGGGCCGGCACCGACGTCCTCATCTACGCGGTGGGGAAGAAGACCCAGTCCTATTTCCGCTACCGGGGCTACCGCATCGAACGCGCCTGGCTAGGGGTCACCGACACCCCGGGATACGGCGACGCCCGAGCCATCGCCAGCACGGTGATGGCGGCCTGGGCGGGCCGCCGCATCCACGCCCTCGAGGCCTTTTTTACCCGTTTCCAGTCGGCGCTGACCCAGGTTCCCACGCACATGGAGGTGCTCCCCATCTCGCCGCCGGAAACGGCCCCCGGGCACGATCGTCCCGCGGTCTCCTACGAATTCGAGCCCTCCCCGGGGGAGATCTTGGACCGTCTCCTGCCCCGGTATGTGGAGGCCATCCTGTTCAACATGCTCCTCGAGGCGTCGGCCTCCGAGCACAGCGCCCGGCGCCGCGCCATGAAGGCGGCGACCGACAATGCCGAGGAGCTGATCAGAAGTTTGACCGTCCAGGCCAACCGGGCCCGCCAGGCCGAGATCACCACCGCGATCACCGAGATCGTCGGTGGCGCCGAGGCCCTGGCCGAGTCGAAGTGAGACTTTCTGTGTGAATTCGCGGGGCCATAGTCCCCGCGAATTGACACAGAAGCGATATGAGGAGTGTGCGATGAATGAGGACAATGTAGGGCGGATCGTCAAGGTGACCGGGCCGGTGGTGGACGCCGAGTTCCCGCCGGACAACCTGCCCGAGATCCTGAACATGGTGGAGATCCATTTCACGCTGTATGACGAGGAGCGCACCATCTATGCCGAGGTCGCTCAGCATCTCGGGGACTCGACGGTGCGGGCCATCGCCCTGGCTCCCACCGACGGCCTGGTCCGAGGCTCGAAGGTGGTCGACACCGGGGGCCCGATCACCGTCCCCGTCGGCGATCAGACTCTGGGCCACATCTTCAACGTGTGGGGCGACTCCCTCGACGCCCCGGACCGGGAGTTCGGCGAGCCGCGCTGGCCGATCCACCGCACCCCGCCCAGGTTCGAGGACGTGGAGCCGCAGAAGACCATCTTCGAGACGGGGATCAAGGTCCTCGACCTCGTCTGTCCGTACCTCGAAGGCGGCAAGATCGGTCTCTTCGGCGGGGCCGGCGTGGGGAAGACGGTCCTGATCCAGGAGATGATCAACCGGGTGGCCACCCAGCACGGTGGCGTGTCCGTCTTCGCCGGCGTCGGCGAGCGCACCCGGGAGGGCAATGACCTCTACCTGGAGATGCAGGAGTCGGGGGTCATCGACAAGGCCGCCCTGGTGTTCGGCCAGATGGACGAGCCGCCCGGGGTCCGGCTGCGGGTCGCCCTGGCCGCTCTGACCATGGCCGAGTACTTCAGGGACGAGCAGAACCAGGACGTGCTGCTGTTCATCGACAACATCTTCCGCTTCACCCAGGCGGGATCGGAGGTGTCGACGCTGCTGGGGAGGATGCCCTCCGAGGTGGGCTACCAGCCCAACCTCGCCGACGAGATGGGGGCGCTCCAGGAGCGGATCACCTCGCTGAAGGGCCGGTCGATCACCTCGCTGCAGGCCATCTACGTGCCCGCCGACGACATCACCGACCCGGCTCCGCACACCGCATTTGCCCACCTCGACGCGACGACGGTCCTCTCCCGTCCCTTGACCGCCCTGGGTATCTACCCGGCGGTGGACCCGCTCGACTCGACGAGCCGGGCCCTCGATCCCCAGATCGTGGGTGAGGAGCACTACTTCGTGGCCACCGAGGTGCAGCGGATCTTGCAGCGGTACAAGGACCTCCAGGACATCATCGCCATCCTCGGCATCGATGAGCTCTCCGAGGAGGACAAGCTGACCGTGGGCCGGGCCCGGCGCATCCAGCGGTTCCTCGCCCAACCCATGTTCGTCGCCGAGCAGTTCACCGGCCAGGAGGGCATCTACACATCGCGTGAGGAGACCATCGCCTCCTTCAGGGCGGTCATCGAGGGTGAGATGGACCAGTACCCGGAGCAGGCCTTCTACATGGTCGGCGGCCGGGAGGACGTGGAGAAGAAAGCAGCGGAGATGGAGAAGGGCCAGGCGGCCTAGTGCCCCAGACCTTCCACGTCGACGTGGTCTCCCCCGAGGCCACGGTGTGGAGCGGCGAGGCGACGGTGGTCGTCGCCCGCACCCCGGAGGGGGAGTTCGGGGTCATGGCAGACCACGAGCCGATGATGGGGGCGTTGGCCACCGGGCCGGTGGAGATCGAGTCCGCCAACGGGGAGCGCACCACGATCGGCGTCCATGGCGGGTTCATCCAGGTGCTGGAGAACCAGGTGACCCTGATCACCGACCGCGCCGAGATCGCCACCACTCCCTCCGACGCCAAGCAGGTGGCGCAGCGTCTCGCCGAGGAGCAGGAAGCCGAGGAGGGCGCCGAGACCGACCAGGGCTAGGCAGACGCCACCTGTTTGAATCCGCACGATGATCTCCGGCGCCGACGTGCCACTCCTGGTACTGCTGGCCTTCGCCTTGCTCCTCGCGGTCTTCCTCGCCGCCGCCGAGTCTTCGCTGCTCCGCATCTCCGAGATCAGGGCGAGGTCGCTGGCGAAGACCGGAGATGCCCGCGCCCGGCGTGTCGCCAGGCTGCTCGCCCGGCTCCCCGAGGTTCTCAACCTGATCCTGCTCCTCGCCCTCCTCTCCCAGATCGGAGCGGCCACGATCACCGGAATCCTCGCCCAGCGTTGGTTTGGCAACGTCGGTGTCACCATCGCTTCGATTGTCCTCACCGTTCTCCTCTTCATCTACGGCGAGGCCATTCCCAAGACCTACGCCATCCGTCATGCCGAGAAGACGGCGAAGTTCGTCTCGAGCGCGATCGCACTTCTCGACCGCCTGCTCCGGCCACTGGTCGCCCTGCTGGTTTGGATCGCCGACATCCAACTGCCCGGCCCCGGGATCACCACCACCCCCACCGTCACCGAGGAGGAGCTGAAGCTGCTGGCGGGGGAGGCGGTCCATGAGGGCGAGATAACCGAGCAGGATCGGATCCTCATCGAGCGAGCCTTCCGCTTCGGGGATCGACGCGCCGACGACATCATGGTGGCGCGTCCCGAGATCGTGGCGGTCGATGCGGACACGCCGCTGGACGAGGCGATCGAGGCCGCCCTCCGCTCCGGGCACCGTCGCATTCCCGTG